>NZ_QUGN01000006.1:0-219911 GCF_003479085.1 Clostridium sp. AF19-22AC
AGTAGTCTTGATTGACTACATCATTATTATACTAGGAGGTGATTAAGGGACTGAAAAAGCAGGGGTTTGAGATCGTACCGGTGTCGGAACTGATCTATAAAGACGGATACCATCTGGATGCGTCAGGAAGACAGATTAAAAATTAAATATTGCTCTTAGGATATAACAGCTGTGTATCTACCGGAATATGGAGCATGAGAAGTGGTTAGAAAGTGCTGAATTACATTAAAAAATATCGTAAATATCGTTAATTTTTACACTATTCTTTTCCGCATAATTAGTGTACAATATTAAACCGTGGCGACTATTGCCAGTAACTAAATAATTTCCATCAGGATAGATGGAATACTCTAAGATATTCAGGAGGGAACAGCCATGCCGGGGGAAACTTTGACATTAAATGCAGTAAGAGTGGGATTTTCAAATGTAAACGAGATTCAGGAATTTGTGCAGACAATCAAGGATTATAGAGGAGACCTTGATCTTGTTCAGGGGAGAATGGTTGTAGATGCCAAGTCGATCCTCGGAATCTGCAGTCTCAATATGCAGGAAGAGATGGAACTTCAGGTACATAGCGGAGATTTTGACAGACTTAGAGAGAAGATTTATAAATTCACAAGATAAAAGGATGTCAGTTACATCAGGATATGTGATCGGCATACACGAGAATATATAACCGGGAATTGACATTTTTAAAACAGATAGTTATAATAGGACGAAACAAGGGCGTTTTTCTTTAGAGGAAGAGCGCCCATTTTTATATTGTACTTTCAGGCAGGAGGGATAAAGATGTATAATTATACGAAAAAAGATATCCTGAATATGGCGGAGGAAGAGGATGTAGGGTTCATCCGTCTCCAGTTTACTGATATCTATGGAACAATGAAAAATATGGCAGTCACGATGAACCAGCTTAAGAAAGCACTGGACAATAAGTGCATGTTTGATGGATCTTCTATTGAAGGTTTTTCAAGGACCGAGGAATCCGACATGTACCTGTATCCGGATCTTGACACGTTTGCAATCTTCCCCTGGAGGCCGCAGCAGGGAAAAGTGGCAAGGTTTATCTGCGATGTGCGGCGGCCGGATGGGACACCTTACGAGAGCGACCCGAGATATGTATTGAAAAAGGTTGTGCGGGAAGCTGCGGAAATGGGATATACTATGAATGCAGGACCGGAATGTGAGTTCTTTTTATTTCACACAAATGATGACGGGCTGCCTACGACAATTACTCATGAGCAGGGCAGCTACTTCGATGTAGGCCCGCTGGATTTTGGCGAAAATGCAAGACGGGATATGGTGCTGACACTCGAGGATATGGGGTTTGAGATAGAAACGTCCCATCACGAAATCGCCCCTGCACAGCATGAGATCGATTTCCGCTATGACGAAGCGCTTGCAACGGCAGATAATATCATGACTTTTAAGATGGTAGTCAAGACGATCGCGAAACGCCACGGGCTCCATGCGACCTTTATGCCAAAACCAAAGATCGAGGTCAACGGTTCCGGAATGCATATCAATCTTTCTCTGGCAAAGGACGGGAAAAATATTTTTCAGGACAGCACTGATCAAAATGGGCTGAGCAGGGAAGCCTATTATTTTATGGGCGGACTGATGAAACATATGAAAGCGATCACATGCATTACGAACCCGACCGTGAACTCTTACAAACGTTTTGTGCCCGGATATGAGGCTCCGGTTTATATGACATGGTCTGCTAAGACGAGGGAGCCGCTTATCCGGATTCCTTCCATGCGGGGGGATGGTACAAGGATAGAACTGAGAAGTCCCGACCCGTCGGCGAACCCATATCTTGCGCTGGCGGTTCTGCTTGCCGCCGGCATGGACGGGATAAAAAACGAAATCATGCCGCCGGAAAGTGTGGATGCCGACGTACAGTCCATGACGGATGAGGAGAAAAAACGTCTGAACATAGAAGCGCTTCCGAAGAACCTGATGGAGGCGGTCAGCGAGCTGGAAAAAGACACCTTTATCCAGGATGTGCTCGGAGCTGACCTGACTGCCAAACTGATAGAGACGCATAAAAATGAGTATCATGAATACTGCATGCAGGTGACAGAATGGGAAATCAACAATTACCTCCATAAGTTATAAAATTTGTCTGTAACAGATAGGAAACCTGTCAGATTATGGCGGGAAAACCGGAAACAAAGGGACAGGAGGTGTGCAGAAGTGTGGGCAGTATTGTAGTTGTATTTCCGAAAAAAGAAACGGCAGTTAATATCCGCAATGTTTTAATGCGGGGGGGAATCGAAGTTGCCGGTATCTGCACAACCGGTGCCCAGACGCTCCAGTTTGCGGATAATCTGGAAGAGGGGATTATCATATGTGGATATAAGATGCAGGATATGTTATATTCAGAATTGAGGGAATGCCTCCCGGAGAACTTCGAAGTCCTTTTAATTGCCTCTGCGGACAAATGGGGGCAGGGTCTTGTAAAAGGTGTAATCGGGCTCCCTATGCCGATCAAAGTATATGATTTACTGAATACGATAGAAATGATGCTTCAGAACATGCAGCGCCGGCGCCGTAAGAGGCGGGAAGCGGCAAAAAACAGAAATGCGGCGCAGCAGCAGGTCATAGATCAGGCAAAGTCATTGCTGATGGAACGCAATCAAATGACGGAAGAAGAGGCACACCGGTATCTGCAGAAATGCAGTATGGACAGCGGAACCAATATGCCGGAGACCGCGCGTATGGTTCTGACAATCATGGAAGAATAACCAAAAGGGATGAAGGAGAACAGGAAAATGAAGTTTACAAAAATGCAGGGACTGGGCAATGATTATGTCTATGTGAATGGATTTGAGGAAAAGATAGAAAATCCGTCTGAACTGGCAGTGAAAGTCAGCGACCGGCATTTCGGAATCGGCTCAGACGGGCTAATACTGATTAATCCGTCCAAGGTGGCTGATTTTGAAATGGAGATGTACAATGCGGATGGGTCCAGAAGCGAAATGTGCGGCAATGGAATCCGCTGTGTGGCAAAATATGTTTATGATTATGGCCTGACCGATAAAACACAGATATCAGTCGAGACACTGGGCGGGATCAAATATCTGGACCTGACAATTGATAATGGAAAAGCGGTCCGAATTAAAGTCGATATGGGAAAACCAATTCTGGAGCCGGCAAAGATACCGGTTGTATCTGAAGGGGATATTGTTCTGGATGAGCCGATTCTGGTTGACGGAACAGAATACCGAATGACAGCAGTGTCTATGGGGAACCCTCATACAGTCGTTTATATGGATGATATTGAGCATCTAGAGATCGAAAAGACAGGGCCTAAGTTTGAAAATCATGAACGCTTTCCAAACCGCGTTAATGCCGAGTTTGTAAAGGTTTTGGACAGACATACCGTGCAGATGCGGGTATGGGAAAGAGGTTCCGGAGAAACACTTGCATGCGGAACCGGTGCATGTGCTGTTGCTGTTGCGTGTATCCTCAATGGTCTGACGGAAGATAAGGTTACAGTGAAGCTTCTCGGCGGTGACCTTCTGATCGAGTGGGACAAGGAGAAAGACACTGTATACATGACCGGTCCGGCGGAAGTCGTTTTCGAAGGAGAATGGAATCAATAAAGCAAAGGAGGAAGTTATGTTTAAAATCAATGACAATTATTTGAAATTACCGGGCAGCTATCTGTTTTCAACGATCGCAAAAAAAGTGAATGCATATACAGAGGCAAACCCGGATAAATCTATTATCCGTCTGGGGATCGGGGATGTCACACAGCCTCTGGCCCCTGCAATTATCGAATCCCTGCACAGTGCAGTAGACGAAATGGGGAACGCAGAGACATTTCACGGGTACGCGCCGGATCTTGGGTATGAATTCTTAAGAAGCGCAATGGCAAAAAATGATTATCAGGCACGCGGCTGTGATATAGCAGCAGACGAAGTATTTATTTCAGATGGTGCAAAGTGTGATTCCGGAAACATTCAGGAGATCTTCAGCACTGACAATAAAATAGCAGTATGTGATCCCGTCTATCCTGTCTATGTAGATACAAATGTGATGGCCGGACGAACCGGGATTTACAATGCAAAAACAGAAACATGGAGTGATGTCATCTATATGCCATGCACTGCAGACACCAATTTTGCCCCGGAACTTCCGAAAGAAACACCGGATCTTATTTATCTGTGTTTCCCGAATAACCCGACTGGATCCACTTTGACAAAATCACAGCTTCAGGACTGGGTAGATTATGCAAACAGGGTGGGGGCAGTCATCATCTATGACGCCGCATATGAGGCTTATATCTCCGAGGAGAATGTGCCGCATACCATTTACGAATGCGAAGGTGCAAGGACGTGTGCAATTGAACTGAGAAGTTTCTCCAAGAACGCCGGTTTTACAGGCGTACGCCTTGGTGCAACGATCATTCCAAAAGACCTGAAGTGTGGCGAAGTAACCCTGCACTCCCTCTGGGCAAGAAGACACGGCACAAAATACAACGGCGCCCCCTATATCGTTCAGAAAGCAGGGGAAGCAGTATACTCCGAAAAAGGCAGAAAACAACTGAAAAAACAGATAGCATACTATATGAATAACGCGAAAATCATCTATCACGGATTAAAAGATGCCGGGTATAACGTCTCCGGAGGTGTCAACGCACCATACATCTGGTTAGAGACACCCGAAGGAATGAGTTCCTGGGATTTCTTCGATTACCTGCTCGAAAAGGCCAACGTGGTAGGCACACCGGGCTCAGGATTCGGCCCAAGCGGAGAAGGATACTTCAGACTGACCGCATTCGGCAGTTACGAAAACACATTGGCGGCGATGGAACGAATCAAGGCACTGTAAAGCAGATGGGCTTTAAAGGGGTCTGACCCTTTTGAAGCCCGTTTTCAGAATATTCTGAAAATAACCATAGAATTATTTTTTTGATGGAAATTAAAAAAAGGGGTTGATTTTTTCGGGGAGTCTGATATAATAACGATGTTGCGTCGGACAAGACAAAACAAAATGCTGATGCGGATTGGTGTAATGGCAGCACAACAGACTCTGACTCTGTTTGTGAAGGTTCGAGTCCTTCATCCGTAGTTGAGAATCTGCGAAAGCAGATTCTTAATTTTCTCTTTACGAGAAGACAAGTTCATACATATCGGAGTGTGGCTCAGCTTGGTAGAGCGCTACGTTCGGGACGTAGAGGTCGCGTGTTCGAATCACGTCACTCCGATTAACTGAGTAAGATACCGGAATCCTTTGTAAGATGGGGATTCCGGTATTTTCTTTTTGTGATTATACCGCAGCTTTATATGGTGGAGCACATTCTTTTTGAGGGGTGTCCCAGCCACTCTTGTATTTCTTTTGGATGCCATCCAAGTTCGAATAATATGGAAGCCGTTGAATGCCTAAGTGAATGGAAGGTCATATCGGGTCTGCCAAAAATCTCTGCTAACTTTTTAAAGTGGTGATAAACATAATCAGGGCGTATAGAATGTCCATCATCCCATACGAATATCTCCTTATTGTCGACATATGTATCTCCATAAAATAATTTGTTTTCTTCCTTTTTTAGTACTACACCTTTAAAGAAAGATTCCATTTCTTGTGTAAGATAGTACGTTCAATTTTCAGTAAATGCCTTTTAAAATCCAGCGACTTTTCTGTTATACCAAATACCTCTGATCGTCTTAATCCATAATGCAGTGTTGTGTATATTATATGCTTGGTATTTAGAATATATCCTTCCCAATGCGAGTGCATAAAATATATCCCAATGGTGGAAAATTGTCCTGAAATGTTGAAAGCAATGGTTGTAGAAATCAATGAATCACAGGTTTAAGAAAAGGAGCAGTTGGGAAACAGCATATATGCATATAACAGACAGTCAGGGAAGGTTTACATTGCCCTGTAGAAATAAAACTTAACCTAGCCATTGTGCATATGATTTGTTACAATAATTAAAAAGCCAGAAAGATTGTTAGGAGTGCAAAATGGATTTAAAGAGAGATATATACGAAAATCTGCTGCAGTGGAAAAAAAGAGATTCTGGAAAGGTTCTGGAAATTAATGGGGCGAGACAGGTTGGCAAGACATATATACTGACCAAGTTTGCCGAGGAGAATTATAATAATTTTATTTACATTAATATGATGCAGACATCCGGGCAGGAGTTTATCTCCTGTCTGGATAAAGCGACGGAATGGGAGCCGGGGCAGAAAAGGATAGAGAAACCAATCCATAAGGCATTGGAACTGTTTGATCAGGAATTTACAGATGACCGCGAAACCATTATACTGATAGATGAAATACAGGAATCTGCTAAAGTATTTTCTCTTATCCGGCAATTCTCCCGGGAATTTGAGGCACATTTTATCGTGACTGGCAGTTACCTTGGAAAGACCGTACAGAAAGAATATTTTCTTCCGGCAGGAGATATTGAAACCATGACTCTGGAGACATTATCATATGAAGAGTTTCTGGAGGCGGCGGGAAAAAGAGACATCTACGACGGACTGGATTTGTTTGGAAGGGGCAGCCATGAAAAATACGATGAATTAAAGCAGCTATATGACATATATTGCCAAATTGGCGGATATCCTGCAGTGGTGAATGAATATTTTGAGTCGGGAGATTTGGACAAATGCCAAAAACTTCTGCAGGAGCTGATCAGTATTTTTATAGAAGAATCAGAGCGGTATTTTGACAATGTACTGGAGATGAACCTTTTCGAACAGATATTTCCTGCAATAGCCCAGACTATGGTACGAGAGAAAAAAGGTTCAAAAGACCTGATGACGGACTTATCGAAGATTATTTTTAAGGAAGAATCGAACAAAGTAACGAAGACAAGCATCCACAATGCGATTGCATGGCTGTACCGTTCAAATATCATAGGATATTGTGATAGAGTGAATGAAGGAGATATTCTGGATGTGACCTTTAACTGCCGTTTTTATTTTAAAGACATAGGTGTTGCACGTCTGTTTCTTAAGATGGCAGGAGCAGACCGACGAAATATTGAAGGGATAATAAATGAGAACTTTGTATGCCGTTATATAGAACAGATGATTCGTGAGATGGAAGTGGCAGGACGGTCACCTATGTTTGGACTGTATAAGGGCGGTGAGATTGATTTTATTGTGAAGAGCCTTCAGGACGAATGTGTCTACGGAATAGAAGTGAAGGCAGGGAAAGATATCGGGAAAACAGCCAACCGGATGCTGAAAGAGGGGAAGATCAGATATCTGTTCTTATTGAAAGGAGACACTTATGGCGGTGTAGCGGAGGGGAGAAAATATACAGTGCCAATATATATGGCAGGAAAATTAAACTTTAATGACAGATGATTTATTAACAAATAATTGCCTTTCAGGCATTTTAAAATATTGAGAGATAAGACGGCTGCCAGAGGTGATATTACTCTGGCAGTTTTTAATTCTCGGTAAATGGTAATTGCGATGAATATATTAGAAAAGGACGCGTATGGTTAGAAAAACAGTTTATGGATATGCAAGGGTCAGCAGTAGGGAACAGAACTCGGACAGACAGATAGCTGCACTTAGTCAGTATGTTCCTGAAGAAAATATTCTTGTAGATAAAGCAAGCGGGAGCAGCCTTGAACGTGAATCTTATAAGGCGTTAAAAGGTGCACTTGGATTGAGGCCGGGAGATACACTGGTTATCACATCTCTGGATAGATTATCCAGAAACAAACAGGATATAAAACAGGAACTGGAGTGGTTTAAGGATAATGGTATTCGATTAAAGATTTTGGATTTGCCAACTTCTCTAATAGAAGCACCGGAAGGGCAACAGTGGATTATTGAGATGATACAGAATGTTTTAATTGAAGTGTTGGCAAGTATCGCGGAGCAGGAACGCCTGACTATCAGGAAACGGCAGAGGGAAGGAATTGATGCCGCCAAGTTAAAAGGCAAACATCTCGGAAGACCAGCAGTACCAAGACCTCCAGATTTTGAACAGATATATCAGAGATGGAAACAGAAAGAAATCACGGCCAAAAAAGCCATGATTCAGTTGCATCTGTCAAGCAGCACATTTTATCGGTTCGTCAGGGCTTATGAGGATGAACATGTATCAAAAGCCGGTTCTATTTTGGCAGATAAACTAGAATAGGTAATTATACTTTTTGGGAGACAGCCTGATGTGGAATTCAGGCTGTCCCATAAGGTAGAGGTTGTGGGGAATATTAATATTAAGAGAATGAAAAATAATTATTGGGAAATAATTCTATATATGTTAAAATGATATATCAGCATAAGGAAACTGAAAATAAGAAGGGGAAATGTATGAATCAATTAAATGAATTTATTATATATGGTTTATGGGGAGAAAAAAATTATAAACTGAACTTTAACAATAATCGTTTGATTATTGTTGGAGAAAATGGGAGTGGTAAGACAACCATCTTAAGAATACTATATTATTGCTTGTCGAGTAATTGGTCGGAACTGAATAAGGAAGATTTTCAGCAAATTAAAATTACTTTCGGAAAGGAAAGTCGGAAATTTGATAAGGAGCAGTTAAATGAAATTAGAGAGTATGCATTGGCAAGCGATAATGAGATATTCCAACATATGCCTAGTTCAATGAAAGATGAAATATTTGAATATAAAAAAATGTTTTATCCATCAGAGCTTATAGAGATATTAAATAATTGCTCATTTCCTAAAAGATTTTTAGAGGAAATTTTAAGTATTCTTGAAGAATTAAGTAAAAAAATGCCCGAAGACATGAAAGAAATTACTGAGTGGATCAGTAATAATTTAAAATGTAAAATTATATATATGCCTACATATAGACGTACTGAGCATGTGATGAGTAAAAGGGGAGAATATTTTGGGAGAATAAACAGACATAGAAATATTCGAAGAAGAACCCAGAATAAATTTATGGAAATTTCTAATATGGGTATGCAAGATGTGGCAGATGCCATTAATAAGAACATAGTTTCTATCAAAGATGCGTATAACATAACAGCATCACGATTGAATTTAAACTGTTTTAGAGGAATTCTTATTCAGGACTATCAAAATCATTTAGAGTTGACAGAAGAAAGCACAGAGCCGGAATATATAGAAATGGTTTTTAATGGAATGAATTATATTGATATGCCAGAAAGTGAATTAATGCAAGTCAAGGATACTCTATTAGAAGTATTGGAAAAAAAGGATGATTACCAAGAGTATGATAAGATTGTGATATATTTTTACAATATGCTTGTGGAAAGATATGAGCAGCTAAAGGACAAAGAGAATAAATTAGAACATTTTTTTCACTCATGCAATTTGTATTTAAGTAATAAAAACTTTATTTATAAGCCAAACGAATTTAAATATGCTATCGAGGTTGATAGTAATAAACCGGAAAGAAAGGAGATTGGTTTAGAACAATTGTCTTCGGGAGAAAAACAAATAGTTGCACTATTTAGTTATCTATTCCTGTCAGATGATGATTCAATAATGATTTTAATTGATGAACCTGAATTATCTTTATCAGTAATGTGGCAGGAGCGGATACTTGAAGATATTACCGAAGGGGAGAATTGTGTTGCCTTAGTTGCTACAACTCAATCTCCATTTGTGTATGATAATTCACTTAGAACGGATGCTCATGCACTTGAAGAATTTTTAATATTGGAGTAGCAAATGATGAGTATTATAGAAGAACATTTACTTTATACCCAAAAAACGAATGTTTATTACCATAAATTTCTTAATAAATATAAAAAATACCAAATGCAGTTATTTTTATTTTGCGAAGGAAATGAGGATTTGAGTTATTATAATTCAGCATTATGTAAAACAATTCAGCTTCCTGAGGTATGTAATATACATAAAATATTTGTTGGTGGCAAAGCTAATGTCCTTAAGCTGCATAGAAATATGGACTGGCAAACATTTTGCAAGAAACAATTATTGTTTTTTGTAGATCAGGATTTATCTTATTGGATAGGAGAAGAGTATAAGGATGTAAATATATACACAACGGATAAGTATTCATTTGAAAATGATGCTGTAAGTGAAGACAAATTCATAGAATATTTGGAAGAGATTTATGGATTTACCAATGCAGAGGAAGCAGAGATAGAGAGAATAAGGGATATTTATAAGCAAAAGTTTTTAGTGTTCCGTGAAAAATCAAAATATTTAATGGCATCGTTGTATGTTAGTAATACTAAAAATAAAGAGCACCTAGCGAAATATATCGATATGAAAAAGTTGATAAGAGTCAGAAGAACAGAGATTTATGTTGACAGTATTGAAAATCAGAGTATATATGACTACATAAATGAGAAACTAAAGCTGGATGTTAGTGATGAGGAATTAATAGGGAAATCCATAAGTATGTTTGAAAAAAATGATTCTCATTATTTTGTAAGAGGAAAATGGGAATTGATTTTTATGATTAAAATGTTAGATTATATATATGAGGAAGGGGCAGTGTTAGCTCCCTCCTTATATAAGGATCACGGGAAGAAACCTAAAAAATTATGTGAAATAAATCCAAATAATGCGATGGTTATATTAGGTCCAAGGATTCAACCGCCTGTCAGTCTGCAAACTTTTTTTATTCACGTTTGCGAAGATTATTTGAAGCAGAGTGAATGTCAAGATTGTGGAAAGCAGAACTGCTATAAGAAGGGAGTGAAGTTTCCAAATGAGTAAGGTGATTTTGTTTAGTGGAGTACATGGAGTCGGTAAAGGGTATTTTTTAAAACAAAATATAACAGAGAAGGATAATTTAGTTTGTTGTACGGCTAGCATTCTGATTGAAAAATATAAAGTAAGTGATGATGCAGGATACAAAAGAGTAAGCAATATTAATGATAATCAAGATATTTTACTAAAGGCATTGGCAGAATTCAAAACAGAATATAAAGAAAAGAATATTTTATTAGATGGTCATTTATGTATGCTTAATAAAGACGGTCAAGTAACACGCATACCAGAAAACTTTGTTAAAAAAGCTGATATTTGTGGAATTATTATATTATCTGATTCAGCGGAAATGATTTATGATAGATTAAATTTGCGAGATAGTAAAACGCTACAAATAGAAAAAATCATAGAATTACAAAGAGAAGAGCAACTGTATGCTAAATATTTAAAGAAAAAATATAGGGTGAATTTTGAAAATGTTACTCATAAGTGTGATAGGAATGAATTTCTAAATTATGTCGAAGGAATGTGGTGATGACCAATGATTTTCAATAATAGTATGAGTCATAAAATCTTTGGAGAGTTAAACTTAAATGATGAGTTTTTTGATTCTTTAAAAAATGATTACCCCGGATTTGAAAAATGGTTTGAGAAAAAGAGGTATCAAGATGCTTTTGTACAGTACAACCAGTTTGGACAAATAGAAGGATTTTTATATTTAAAAGTTGAGGAAGGGATAGTTGGAGATGTTATACCCCAAATAAGAGCAGACAGAATCCTTAAAGTGGGTACTTTTAAGATCAATGCTCATAAAACCAAGCTGGGAGAACGTTTTATAAAAATTATATTAGATTATGCGTTGGAAGAACGGGTTGATGTATGTTATATGACAGTATTTGAACGGCATGTTGGCTTAATAAATTTAGTAGAGAAATTTGGCTTTAGGCGATATGGGGTAAAAGACAAGGAAATTGTTTTATTAAAGGATATGCGCAAAATTCAAGGTGATATAAACAAAGACTATCCTTTGGTTGATTTTATGAATGCAAGGAAGTACCTTTTAAGTATCTATCCCAAATATCATTCAGTTATGTTTCCTGATTCTATACTTACTACAGAAAATAAAAAAATAATTACAGATATTTCATACACAAATTCAATCCATAAAATTTACATTTGTTCTATGGCGGGAGTAGAAGAATTGAAGCGAGGAGATATAATAGTAATATATAGGACTGCATCAGAAGGTAGAAGTGCGGAATATTCAGCAGTAGCTACCTCGGTTTGTGTTGTTGATGAAATACATTTACAACAAGAATTTAGTGGTTTTGAACAATTTTATGATTATGCTTGTCAATATAGTGTTTTCAATAAAAGTGATTTAAATTATTGGTATCGACGTGGAAGCTGTAAAGCAATAAAAATGACATATAATCTTGCGTTGAAGAGAAGAATTGTACGCCATGATTTAATTGAGAAGATTGGATTAGAGCGGAATCAGTATTGGGGATTTTTTGAACTTTCAGATCAAGAGTTTGATAGGATACTTTCATATGGCGGAGTTATTGACAAAATAATAAGAAAAACAGAACAAACGTTCTAAAATACTTGAAAAAAAATCGGCTATAGAGTATAATAAAGCAATAAAAATAGCTTAGAAAGGCTGATTATAATGTGTACAATTTTATTATCTATTAATCCTGAACATGTAAATAACATTTTTTCAGGGAAAAAACTATATGAGTTTCGAAAAGTAGTTTGCAAAAGGAACGTAGAGAAAATACTGATTTATTCTACGAGTCCAGTAAAAAAGGTTACAGGTGAGGCTTATGTAGAAAAAATACTATATGATAAACCTGAAAAGGTTTGGAAGAAAACAAAACAGGCTGCTGGAATTGATAAAGAATTTTTTGATCAATATTATGCTAATTCAACAAAAGCTGTAGCCTTTCAATTAAAAAAAATAAAACAGTATAAAAATCCAAAAGATTTAGAGGAGTATGGTATTAAATGTCCTCCTCAGTCTTTTATTTATGTAGAAAATGTAAATTGAAATAGATATCTGCCCATTCTAACATTTATTCTAACAACTTTAAAACTACTGAAATACAGTTTACGAACAATAAGGCTATTCATTTCTCGCAATCCCAGAAATTCAGGGTGTTTTAAGCATATGAAGGTAATTCGATTACCTTAGAGTGCAAAGCCACCAAATTGTTCGGGACGCAGAGGTCGCGTGTTCGAATCACGTCACTCCGATTGACTGGAAAGCCAGTAAATATAAGGGATTGCGAATTTTCGCGGTCCTTTATTTTTGTTACTTTGAAGCTTGTCTGATGGTTTTGCCTAATAAAAATTTTAATTTCTGTGATATTTGGCGATACAAGCAGAGGGAAGTATGTGTGTAGAAAATTGTGATTGTAGGAAAAGACATGATATGATAAAATATCCACGAGAACAATCGTGTTGCAGGGTGCGTTGACCTCATTCTATAAGAATGGGGGTGATGCCTATGAAAAATCAAAACAACCATTTTGATTTTAAGGATTTGATGACCTTTGGTCTTTTCCTTCTGGCATTACTTACATTCGTTTTTACGTTTTGTAAGTAGTACTACATAGAAAAACCACCCTGATACTTTGACCGGTGCAGGGTGGAGTTTCTATTCTTTTAACTGGTCAACCCCTTGTGGGCGGTTGTTCCATTTATATTTATAATATAGCATAAGTCTTCAGCTGTTTCAAGAGTTATTCTCATAGATAGAGCTATTTATCACGAATGCTTATTCCGCATACCTCCCCTGGCCTCAGTCCAAAATTTATCTGATTCAATCCCTTTATTCTTGTTGGAAGATTTTTGAATGTTTTCTTTTCAGGGATTGCTTGCTGTATTAGGCTTACTCTGCCAAAGGTAGAAATAAAAAATCGGAAGTCATCCACAAGCAACAGGATTTCTTCCGATTTTTTTCACATATAGTGCGGGGGATCGCTTAATTATTTATTTTGATAATTTCGCGACACCCCCTTCTTTGTTTTCAGAAAAGATAAAATCAGGTCATATATAAATTTTGAATTGTGCAAAATTACCTACAGGCTTTTGCCTGTAACTTGCAAAGTGTTTCTGTGTTAGACAAAGTGTGCTAAAAAGGTTAGTATTTTATTAAAGAAATAGTAAAAATGCATATAAGAAAATTACTTGTCTTTCGATTCAGTGAAAAGCAGGCGGGCCTCTTTAAGAAAACAGATTTCGGCGGTGTGCAGATGTTTTCCTTTTTCATAGCAGATAGCGAGCTTGGGTTCAAACCCTGTGATATTGCTTATGTGTGATAAAGAAGTAATAGAAGTGTAAAAAATTTTGCCGTTCCTATCCGGCACTTGGCCATTGTGTCGGATAGGTCGGGCGTTAGGCTTCGGGCAAGTCAATCTTGCCGACAAAGCTGTAATAAATCTCAATGTCCTGCCTGCGGGTGCCGTTCTCGTCATAGCTACACTCATGCACGACGATTTTCTCAATCATTTCCCGCAAGAGGGTGGGGGTAAGTTCCTCAAAGGCAAGGTGCTTTCGGACGATACCCATAAACTTTTCCGCGTTGACGGTGGCGGCCTGCGACTTGTCCAGTTCGGCCTGCAAAGCGGCGGCGCGGTCTTTCAGTTCCCGCTGTTCCTGCTCATAGTCTGCCGACAGTTCCATGAAACGCTCGTCGCTGATTTTGCCGTTCACATTGTCCTCATACAGCCGCTTGATAATGCGGCTCACTTCGGCAATGCGCTCCTGCGCCTGTTCAAGCTGCTTGGTGGCTGCGGCGGTCTTTCTCTTGCCGCCGATCTCGTTCTGCTGGATAAGCAGCTTCACAAAGCGGCTCTCGTGCTTGGCGGCGTATTCGGTCACTTGCCGGAGATTGGAGAGGACACCGGCGGTCAACAGGTCGGTGCGGATAAAGTGCGCCGTACAGTCGCGGGTGCGCTTCTTGTAGCTGCCGCAGATGTAACAGTCCTGCTTGCGGTTCTTGTTCTGATACCGCTGCTGGTACATCACATGACCGCAGTCGGCGCAGAACAGCATACCGGAGAACAGCCCCACTTCATCATAGCGGTTCGGGCGTTTGCGCTGCTTGCGTAACTCCTGCACGCGCTCCCATGTTTCCCGGTCTATGATAGGCTCATGGTGGTTCTCAAAAATGGCCTGCTTCTCTACGGGGTTCTCTACACTGTGCTTGACCTTGTAAGAGGGCTTCTCCGTCTTGAAGTTTACCAGACAGCCGGTGTACTCCCGGTTTTCGAGGATATGAACAACGGTGTTCGTCGCCCATTTGCACTCATAGCCGGGGTGGTAGCGGCGGGTGCTGCCCGTCCTGCGGTATTCCAGCGTTCCCGGCGTAGGGATTTGCTGCTCCGTAAGCATACGGGCAATCTTGGTCGGGCCATTCCCGGCAAGGCAAAGCTGGTATATCTGCTGGACAACCGGCGCGGTTTCCTCGTCAACGAGATAGTTCTCGTCCTCGTCCATGAGATAGCCATAGACCGGCTTGCTGGTAACGGGCTTGCCGCTCATGCCTTTTGCTCGTTTTACTGCTTTGATTTTCTTGCTCGTATCTCTCACCAGCCATTCGTTGAACAGATTTCGCAGAGGGGTAAAATCGTTGTCCATGCCGCCGTTTGCGCTGTCCACATTGTCGTTGACAGCGATAAAACGCACTCCCTTTTGAGGGAACAGCATTTCCGTGTAAAACCCTACCTGCAAGTAGTTTCGCCCTAACCGGCTCATGTCCTTGACGATGACCGTACCCACTTTCCCGGCTTCAATGTCTGCAAGCATGGCTTGAAAACCGGGGCGCTGGAAGTTCGCGCCGGAAAAGCCGTCGTCGGTGTACCAGCGCAGGTTGGTAAAGCCATTCTGTTTTGCAAAGGCTTCGAGTATCCTTTTTTGGTTCGATATGGAATTACTCTCACCTTGCAATTCGTCCTCATGGGACAATCTCGGATAAAGGGCGGTAATGAGGTTTTGGGTGGCTTGTCTTAACATAAAATCCTCCGTTTCCGACAGCCAGCCCCACTATTCCGTAGCTTTATTGTACCACGGAATAGCGGGGGCTGTATAGCGGCAAAAGTGTAAAATCTGCTTCTTTATGGTTTGTCAAATTGCCGGTTTTTGTGTAGCAGCGGCTTCCGCTTCCAGTACCCGCGCCATTTTGTCGGCGGCGGTGGTGGTAGTGTCTTTCTTGAAATAGCCGGACACGACAAGGACGGAATTGCCCATGCGGATTTCCGTCACGCAGTCGGGGCGGCGGGCGGTGCGGGTGTCGTGCTGCTTGTTATCTGTCATAGGCAATACTCCTTTCAGTCGGTAATCAGTTTCTTCATGCTCTCCATTTTCCGCTGCGCGGCTTCCTGCCGGAAGTTGTCGCCGGTAAAGCGTACCGGGACGCACATGGAAAGCAGGCGGTCATAAATCCGGGAATGGGCGGTGTCCTCCGGGTTCCGCAGGTCGTCCAGCGTGAGGTTGGTCGTGACGATCAGCGGCTTGCCGCTGCGGTAACGGCTGTCAATCACATTGAAAACCTGTTCCAGCCCGTACTCGGTGCCGCGCTCCATGCCGAAGTCGTCAATGATAAGCAGCGGATAGCGGCAAAGGCGGGAAATGTACTCGTTGCGGTTCTCAAAGCTGGCGGCAAGGTCGTTGAGGATAAGGGCAAAATTCGTCATGTGGACGGGGATTTCTTTCTCCATAAGGGCGTTTGCGATACAGCCCGCAAGGTAGCTTTTCCCGGTTCCCACGCCGCCCCAGAACAGGCAGCCGATATTGTCGGCTCGCATATCCTCCCAGTGTTCCACATACCGGCGGGCAATCCCGGCCTGCGGGTTCCTGCCGTTGTCGTTCTCAAAAGTCCAGTCCCGCATGGTGGGGTCGGTAAAGCCCCGGCGTTTCAGTTCCTCCACGGTGTCAAAGTGCCTGCGCCGCTTCTCGGCGGCCTCCCGTTCCTCGCGGGCGGCTCTCTGGCAGTCGCACTCTGCCGGGTGGCGGTCGCGGCCAAAGATAGCGGCCTTATCCGGCGCAAAATAGGCTTCTTTCGGCTTGCGGCACCTGCCGCAGTACAGTAAACCGTCCTCGCCGGTGTAGTCCTCCGGCTCCGGGGTGGCAGTCGTCATATTCTCCAAAACAGCGTTGATTTCGTTCTTCATAAACTCTCGCCCTCCTTGCATGAGTAGTCAGGGATGCCCTTTTTCGGGGCGCCCTTTTTGTCGTTCCCCGCCCATATCCGAAGGGCGGCGGCATAGTTCTGGTAGCTTTTCCCGCTGGCGGCAAGGTAGCGGCTCATTTCCTCGATGAACCGTTCCAGCCTGTCGGGGTACTCTGCCTGCAACTCGTCGTATTCGGTCTGTGACAGAAAAATATTCTGGTATCGGCCATAGGGCGCGGGCGGCTCCCCACTCACTCCCTTTGTTTGGTTCTCTGTAAGGTTGTTTATAGTAGTTTGGTTAGGGGACGGTTTTCCGACCATCATAAGGTCGGTTTTCTGACCATCAGTTGGTCGGTTTTCCGGCTCTATGAGGGTCGGTTTTCCGGCCATCAGTTGGTCGGAAAACTGTACCTGTGGCACACGCGGCACTTTCACATACAGTCGGTTCGGTGCGGAGAAGCCGCCCCGTTCCCGTTCCAGCAGCCCCGCCATGTCCAGTTCATTCAGCGCCCCCTTTATGGTGGTGCTGCCTTTATCCAGTATTTCGGCTATCTCCGCGATGGGATAGATAATATAAATCCTGCCCTCGCCGTCCTGCCACTTGTTCTTCTGGGAGAGGGTGGAGCGGTCTAACAGCAGCGCATAGAGCAGCTTGGCGGTCTGGGAAATCTCCATTTTCAGCAGGAAACGGGGATAGGGCAGATAGGCGGGCAGCTTCGTGTCTGCCATGATATAATCAGCGATAGGATCACCTCCCTGTGTTCGGGTTGATTTTGACGGTTTGTACGCATTTAGAACGCTGTTTCCGGGGGAAAAGGATAAATGTATCGCGTACCCTTTGACACCCACGAAAAAAGCCTTGATTTATGCGGGTTTGAAAGGCTCTAAAGCGTGACATTTCTGCCTTTGTTTCTGCTTTCGCTCGGCGGCTTTGATTTTCTTCATGCGTCCGGCGCAGCCGGGGCAGTATTTTCCCCGGTTGGATTTGGGGACAAAGGCCGCGCCGCAGACGGCGCACCGTTTCCGGCTCCCCCGGTACAAGAGGGCTGCGGCCAGCTCCCCGTCAAGGGGCAGGACAGCCACACGGAACCAGCGGCACATGAGGGAAAAGGAAATGCTCTGGACGCATACGCAAGGCTCCCCGTCGTCCAACAGCAGGCAGTTCCCCTCGTCGTAGTTACAGCACTCATGCACCAGCCGCCGCGCCCGCCGGTGCTGGCGGTAGTCCATGCGGGGCAGGTTATCGCTCATGGCTCTGCTCCTTTCTGCGGCGGGGTTCCTCCCGGCGCAAAATCTGGTCGATGTTCCGCTTGACGGTCTGCAACTCCTTAAACCGCTGTTTCTGTGCGTGATAGGTGTTATACAGGCCGGATTTCTTGGAAACAAGCTGCTCGATCTCGTCCTGCAACGCTTTCCGGGCGGGCAGCCTGGTAATGCCATGTGCCTTGAAATACCGGGCGGCTGCGTCGGCTATGATAAAATCGCTCTCATGCGCCTGCCGGTATGCTTCGCGGGCTTTGGGGGATTTCTGCGCTTTCAGGCCGTCGCGGACGGGTTTGGTCTTGGCGTAGGCCAGCACCTGTCGCTGCAATTCCTTTTTCCCTTGCAGCTTCGTTTCCAGTGCTTTCAGTTCGCCGCTGGTCTGGCGCATTTCCTGATAGGCGGTATCAACGGCGGCTTCTAACTGCTCCGGGGAAGTGAAGCCGTATTCCTGATACACATTCAGCGTCGCGGCCATCTGTTTGAGGTTGTGCATGGTCGCCCAGCGTTCATAGCCCCGGCCTTTCCCCTCGGCTTTCTTCTGCTCAATGTCCACAAGCCGCTGCACATTCGGGGCGGTTCGGGCGGCTCTGTCTGCCCGCAGTTGGTCTTGGATAGAGGGCGGGGTGCTGGATATAGCCGCGGCCTTTTCTGCGGCTCTGGCGGCGTTCTGCTCCAAAACGGCAAGGACAGCGGCGCGGTCAAAATCGTCGCCCAGCTTGCGGGCGGAAATGGGCTTTGTCCTGTCCGGCGTGAGGTAACTAAGCCGCCCCCGGCTCTCCTTGACGGTCACGCCCTCCCGCAGCAGCAGAGAGGAAAAATCCTCGAATGAGGCCGCCGCAGACAGCGCGGCGCGTATGGTCTGCCGCAGCTTCTCTTTGTTCGTTTCAAACTTGGTCTGCCGGGGCGTGATACCGCCTGCAATCATGGGGGCGTTCTGCTTGTCCAGCGCGGCCTGTCCCTTTTTCTGCGCCCAATACTCCCGGTCTGTGACGCGGTTCTTGCTGCCGTTCAAGAGGTCGATTTGGTAAAGCCCCTCCCGGTGGCACATCTCCATGACTTCGGACTTGAAGTAGCGCAAGGCCGCGTCGGTACAGCGGTGCTTGCACCCGGCTTTCGTGTCGGCTGGCCTGTCCATGTAGGGCAGGAACGGGACTTCCTCTATCCGCAGCGAATTGATAACGATATGCACATGGATATTGCCGCTGTGGTTATGCCCGTCCGGGTGGGTGCATACAAGGGCTTGGTGGCCGGGGAAATGCTCGGCGCAAAACTTCTCGCCCAATTCCTGCGCCCGGTCTACGGTCAGGCCGTTGTCCGGGCCGTCCCGTGGGTCAAAGCTGATGATATAGTGGTGACTTTTCACATCTTCCCGCCGTTGGTTTTTCTCATAGCGGAGATTTGCCCGCATACAGGCAACGGCAAAATCCTCCCCGCCGCAGTTCAGCGTGGACAGCCGGTAGTCCTCGCGGGGGATAAGCCTGCCGGTTTCATCAAGGACGGGCTTCATGGTAAACTCGTCATGCTCAAAAAGCAGGTATTGTTCGGCGGCTCCGTAGTCGGCGTTTTTAGAGTTGATATGCTTGAGTGTTGCCAACCGCGTCACCTACTTTCTGTAAGATTTCATACTTGAGGGCGGCAAGGTCGGCTATGGCGGCGCGTACCTCGCCGGACAGCGCATTGTAGGGTACGCCGTACTCGTTCAGATACCGGGCAATCTGGTTGAGGTTGCCGCCGATCCTGCCGTACTCGGCTGTGAGTTTCCCGACAGCGGAAAGCAGCTCGTCATTGACCGCCGACACATGGATAATTGGGCGTATGGCGGTGCGCCGTATCGCCTGCCGGAGAAATTCGGACTGGCTGATACCATAGGGCGCAAGCCGCGCTGTGAAGTCGGCGTATTCATCTTCGGACAGCCGGGTTTTCACAACGCGGCTGCGGTGGGGCGTGTTGTATCGCTTCGGCATGGGCTGTAAACCTCCTTTCACTTATCACAAAAAATAGGCTGGTCTGTTAGGTATTTCCGGGGCAGTTCTCGCAAAAAAACGGCCTGCCGAACGGAAATCTTTTTGCGGCGCAAGCCGCCATAGCAGGGTTTGGGGAAGGCACTCCCCAACAAGTTTCCCGCGAGGGACAAAACCGCAGAATTGCGGATTTTGGCACCGTGGTAGAAACTTGCTCTAAGACTGCCGCAGACTGCCCCTGTCTGGTTTTTCCGTACATAGAACGGACAGGACAGGGCTTGCGGCCCGCTGTGGGCGGCCTTTTTTCCTTTCGCCAATATGACGCCGGAACGGGGCTTTGCTGCCCGCTGGCTGCGGCTTTTTCCCTTTCCGCTAAAGATACATTTCAAAGGCCGCCAGCTACCCGCTGGACGGGGATTTTTCAAAATTTCTTTTGCCTTAGTAATCCGGGCAACAGGATTTTGGCAACCGGCGGGGCAGAGAATTTTTCCTTTCACTCCCCACACCACCGCTCTTAGAAATTTGCCAAACGGAGCAGGCAGTTTTTTCTGGCTTCACCTACCTACTACGGGTGATTTTCGATTTTGCCAAATGGACACAAAAAAAGCAGCAAATCTTTTTCAGACTTACTGCTTTCGCTGGCCGCTGGTGGGCGGCTGATATTCAGTTTTGAAAGTTCGGGTCAGGGTGCCCCGAAGATAAAAAAACAACAGTATTCAATTTATTAAATAATTTCCTGTCGATTCCCTTTAATCAATACAGTTTGACCGTCAGCCAATTCAATCAAATCGTTCTTCGATATATCTCCAAAAGGGCTCTCTTTTTCAGCGTGTGGTATCAACGGATTTGCTAAATATCCTAATCCATCGGAAAAATTTCCGGCAGCAATCATACTACCTGCGCTAATTCCCAGATACACCAATCCATTCTCTATTGCTTGCTTTAGGGGCTTCGAAAATCCTGTTCTGTTTATTTCGCTAAGAAGCGTATGGGCATTTCCTCCACAAAAAGCAATCATGTCATATTGAGTGAGTTCTTGAACACTCATTAAGCGAAACGGTACAGGTATGTCACTAATATAACTTGAATATGTTCTTTTATATCCATCGGAAAGTAAAAACGCAAGATTATATATAAGAATATTATTCATAGGTATTCCCATATTCATAAGGCGCTCCATACATACAATGATTCCTTCTCGCGCACCATCATTTCCAACTGCGGCGGATGGAACCAAAATCGCTTTTGTGTTAATCGGTTCTTTTCCGATACATTTCCAAAATAATACCATAGTCTTTTCGTTTAAGCCACTTGAAGTTAAGAACAGGGTTCTCATAAACTTAGTCCTCTTTTAATTTTTCAAATTTCTGATTCTATGTAAGATGATAAAACATCAATTCATACCGAAATAATCCCATAATGTTAGTTATTTTGTTTTTTTTCAATACAGCTTACCATTATTATCACTATTCCGCGAGTATTAGATGACCTTAAATTCAATCTCTCCTTCTTGTATCTAACAAATATATTCTACTACCCCTGTTGTTTTTACTTTCTAATATACTTTTATGGTTAACTCATTGAAATCTACTATCAACAAAATCCAGCATTAAATTCTCTTCTCAGATTTTCGCACTACCATGCACATTTTTATAGAAATTATCAATACTATCTATTTTTTGTACCATTAGAAGTATCAATCCTTGTTCTACATTTCTTATTGCTACTAGACTTTCGTAAAGATGTTCTGTTTTGCTTTTTCAATTTTTTATTCATTTTTTGAAGTTTTTTATATGCATCTTGAAACTTTTTTTTCTTTTCATCTGTCAATCCAATTTTGGAGTAATAATAAATATTCATCCACTGCTCGGCCGTGATTAACGTATATGAATTTGAAAGACTAATTCTATTGGCTTTTCCCAATCTTTTGATTTGCTCATTAGAAAATAAAATAGAAAGTCTCTCTTTAGCAGTCTCTCCTTTAATATTAGTGTAAAAAAAAGCCACTAAATCTTTATAATTTTGAAGATCATCACCACTCAATCTATCATCCCATAACTGCATATGAAGCATAACTGTATCAACATTAGGCGAAGGAAAAAAATCGCTCCTTTTAAAACTATGTGTAATTTCTACCTTATATTGTGCCTTTATTATAGCAGCACGAAAACCTTCATATTTTTGTAATGGAATACCGCAATTCTTTTTAGCTGCCTCTCTTTGAATTATGATATTTATATCTGATGGTGGATTTACATCGTCTGTTAATTTCCTAATAATATCCGCTGTTATCTGAAAAGGAATATTGGAGAATATTTTATATCTGCGATTTAAAGGCAACTTATATTTTAAAAAATCACCAAATATATATGTAACATTATCATGACTGTGATATCTTACTAAATTATTATATAATTCTTGATCATATTCAACTGCAACAACCTCTCCAGCATGCTGAGAAAGTACATCTGTTATTATCCCTTTTCCAGGACCAATTTCAATAACATAATCTGTTACATCAATATTTGACTTGCTTATTAAACGTTCTACCAACTTTTTATTAACCAAAAAATTTTGTGAATATCCAAGATTTTTCATCTAATCGCACCTCATTCTCTATTTATTTTCATAACTATATACGAGTAAGCCCTAACGTTGCATAAAAAACAGCCCCTGTAAAACGATATATAAGTAAAGTGCGCCAATAACCTATTCTTTCAAACACGATGAATGACCATTGTAATTTCTTAAAAAATGTACAATTACTTTAAAATATTATATATCTGATCTTTACCTGAATCATTTGCTCACTATTGTTGTATCTATTTTCTTGCATAGACCATTTTTTTTGGGCACATACCAGTCTCACGGAACGACTGTTGCACATTTTCTAAAACATAGAAGACAAAATATTTTTACTCTATAGAATTCTTTCAAAAAATATAATTACTATTTGTCGATGGCTTTATTATACTATGACCGCTTACTTATGGGAATAGATGAATTGTAAACTTGCTGGTGAAAATCGCTAATGACAGTCGGTGTTCGTTCTTTGCTTATCGGTCAAAGCGAAATTTGAACAGCGCGGCGATTAGCTTCTGTTTTATATGTTCCTCAACCTCGGCGCTGACTTTCCCGTGTACTTTGGAACAGTATCGGATATATCCGACGTAGTGGGAAAGAACGGTGTCGATTGCGTCCGGGTCGCCCTCATGCGCCTTGACGATTGTTTCATAGGGGAGAAGTTTACTCATAGCGTTTTCCCTCCATGAGCCGCCGGAGCCGCTTCAAGGCAAGCTGGATATGCCGCCCTGCTGTGCTGCGTGTCCGTCCGATATGTACGCCGATCACCCGCTGCGGCTGGCGCAGGAAATAGTAACGGAAAATTTCTTCCTGTGTCTGCTCTGGCAAAAGGGCAAGGGCGGCGGCGAGTTCCGCATGGTACAGAACGGCGGTCTGGCCGCAGGCGGTAAAAAGATATTCTTCAAGCTGCTCCGGCTCGGCAAGCTGGACAAACTTCTCATTCATCAGATAGTCAAGGGAAACTTCCCGTTCCCACCTCCGGCGCAGCTTCAAAATTATATCTATGGCGGCGTGACGAATGACAACCTTGCAAAAGGCGTTAAAGGT
The DNA here is from genome assembly GCF_003479085.1 of Clostridium sp. AF19-22AC. Taxonomy (NCBI): domain Bacteria; kingdom Bacillati; phylum Bacillota; class Clostridia; order Eubacteriales; family Clostridiaceae; genus Clostridium; species Clostridium sp. AF19-22AC. The sequence continues at coordinate 23,703 of NZ_QUGN01000006.1, forward strand.
GTACTGGATATGCACTTTGTAGGCTTCATCTTCGGTCATGGAAATTCCCCCTCTCTGATAATAGTGCGGGGCGGCAGCACTCCTTGCTGTCGCCCCTTGATTGCCTACCAGCAAAGGCGGGCGGGGCTGTCAACGGCGGCGCGGTACGCGCCGTTCATCTTGACCGTTGACTGGCTCGGCTGGCTTTGCTATGACAATATAGTTATTTCCAGTGCTTTAATTGCGAAAGGTACAAATCAAACTGATTACGTCTGGTTTCTTCATCTGCGTTATCGGGATTTGGCATATTCGCAACCAGATAATCCAATAAAGATTCCTTGGATTGATATGCAAATTTCCCATTAGCATAGCACCATTTACAATAGTCCTCGTTATAGCTTCCGTCTGGTTCTCGGCTAATCAGACCATCTTCATTCAATGGCATTCCGCAACACTGACAAACAAGTTGCCGTGGAGAACCCAGAAGCGTATTGATTGACACATCAAAAACTCGTGATAACAGTTTTAAGGTATCTGTATTTGGCTGCGTTTCGCCTGTTTCCCAGCGACTAACCGCCTGTCGGGTAACTTGCACACGTTCAGCCAGTTGTTCTTGCGTAAGGTTGTTTTTCTCGCGTAAATTTTTAAGAATACCTTGTATTTCCATGCCCGTCCCTCCTAAAGGTTGTTTTTACTCATTATAACTTCAAAATGGGGTTTTAACAAGCAACTCGCTGTTGCTGCGGAATAGTGGGCTGCTGTCTATCAATTCTTATGTGTTACTTTATGGCACATGAGCATTTGATCGGGTAATGAAGCAAATTATCTGCGGGCCGGGAGGGGGAAGCAAAAAAGCGCCGGTTCATGAAATCTGTCGGGGCCAGGAGGCATCCGGCACCCTTTACGCACATCTCAGCATTGAGGTCTCCGTTTTCAGAAAGGAATCCTATCTCGGGTGTGAAATTGTACTGTTGGAAGATGCTGTTCAGGTCACGCGCAAGCTGTCCCTGCCGGTCTTTCAGGACAAGGAACGGCATCTCCTTTAAAAGGGAGAGATCACGGGTCTCTATTAGTTTTTCTTCGATGGAAGGCCAGCGGTCACCGTATACCTTCTCTGCGAGGCTTTTGTGGAATATGGCATGGTAAGGATCATGGTTAATCAAAATCACATGCTCCAGTTCCTCATCCAGAGGCAGATAACTGATGTACAGGTCAACCCCGCGCATGTTGTGGGAAATGTCCGTATGCAGGCGTTTAACAACACTGACATCATACTGTGGGTACTTTTCGGAGAAACGCATCAGCAGGTCGGGCAGGAACGGGGGGACATCATAGGTCGAGATCCCAATCGTAATCTTGCTCCGGCGTTTCGTTGTCACGTTGTCAATATTGGCAAGCATCCGGTCATAGGCACTGAGGAGCTCCTTACCACCCTCGAAGAAGCACTCACCGGCAACGGTTAAACTCAATGGGGTTTCACGGTTGAAAAGAGGCACTCCGATCTCGCTTTCCAGCTTCTTGAGATGTTCACTTAAGGACTGCTGGGAGACAAATAATTTTCGCGCAGCAGCGCTGATGCTTTGTTCTTCTGCAATTGCCATAAAATATTTGATGTTTAAAAAATTCATATGGATTCATCCTTTGCCAAAGTGTTTCATTTATTGTAACATCAAAAGAATTTTCTGCGCAAGTGAAAGCTTAATATGCAATTTATTATTTTCAAAAACTGATACTGTTTCTATAAACAGTAACTAAAAATTAATTCTGTGAAAACAGAAAGGAAAATGTACGAAGTGGAGGTACAAAAATGGCTGGGAAAAAAGTGAAGAGGATGCTGGCAGTTTTATTGGCCGGAGCAATGGTTGTTTCGACGGCGGCCTGCGGAGGGAACAAAGATGCAGACACAAAGAGCAGTACAGACAGTGGTGACGGGGCAGCAGGTCAGGAAACTGTGGCTGCAGAAGGCGAAGAAGGCGCCCTTGTCGTAGGAATCTACGGAGGGTTAGACTCCCTGAACCCCTGGACAAGCGGACGAATTACAAAGGATATGGTTACATATGTGCTCTACGAGACACTCGCGAGCTGTCAGAGTGGTTCAAAGGATCTGGACAATATCCTGATGAAAGGATACGAGAAGGTAGATGACAATACTTTTGATGTTGAAATTTATGATTACATAAAAGATGCAGAAGGCAATGCCATCACAGCAGCTGATGTGGTTTTTAGTTTTGAACAATATATGCAGAATTGGGCAACAACAGTAGAAGCGGTTACAGCAAAGGATGATTACCATGTGGAACTGAAGCTGAACACAACGGCGGCAGGAGCTTTTGAGTATATTGTATGTAAGGTGCCGATTGCAAGTGAGAAGGCATACAATGACAGCGCGGACCAATTTGCATCTACATCCTGCGGTACCCTGCCGTATACAGTGGCCGGCGGAAAAGACTATGTAAACGGGACTAAAATTGTTGCAAGGAAAACAGGCACATACTGGCAGACGGATGAGAGTCTGATTTATCCCGGAAGCGCTGCAAATGCAGAGGTAATCCAGTTTGACATTCTGGAAGAACCTACACAGATGGCACTTGCTGTAGAAGAAGGAAGAATCCAGTTTGCACAGTACATCGACCCCAGCCTCCTGGATGAGGTTGCCGCAAAAGACAATCTGGAACTGTGTATGGTGCCGTCTTCTGAGGACCGCGGTATTATGCTCTGCATGACAGAAGACAGTCCATTCTATGATAATCTTGCCCTGAGGCAGGCAGTCCTGTATGCAATTGACAACGAGGCAGTAGCCGAGGCGTGCGGATACGGTTACGGTTCTCCTTCTATCGTAACGTGTGGGAATGCCGACCTGACGATCGGTTATGACTCTTCATGGGAGACAAAACCATATGATTATGACCCGGATAAAGCAAGAGAACTTCTGAAAGAAGCTGGATACGATGAAGGTAAACTGCACTTAAGACTGCTCTGCAATAATAATAAAACAATTACAACCATGTGGCAGATTATACAGGCAAACCTGCTGGATGTAGGAATCGATGCGGAACTGAATGTATGTGAAGGAACCACATATGGCTCCTACCGTGACGGTACAAGCGGACAGTATGAACTGGCATACGCAGGACCGGGTAATGGCGGATATGTAACATCTGATTTATGGAATACATTGTTTAACCGCAAAAACTATGCGTCAGGAGCAACATGGGCCGGGGCAAAGGATGATAAGCTTCAGGAATTGTATGATAAGATTGCCGCGCCAGATGGATACACACAGGACAACATTAATGCTTTTTATGAATATATAACAGACAATGCATATTATTACAGGATTTATGACCTTCCTGAGTATGCGGCATATGACAAAGAAGCTGTCAGCGACTACTTTGTAGACTGGAACAGATTTATCCGTGCAAATACAATTGCCTTAAGTAAATAATAAGTCTTAACTGCTGCCATAAGTCTGGAATAACGGGATATGGGATGAGCTTACAGGGCCATATCCCGTTTGTAAAAAGGAAACAAGACCTGATACTTTGAGGCGGAATACATATGATACTGGATCTCAAGGATACAGTACAAGAAAACTGGAGTAATGATTTTATGGGTAAATATATTTTAAAACGAATTTTATTGATGATACCTGTTATCTTAGGTGTTGTAATTTTAGTTTTTACCTTAATGCAGCTGACTCCCGGCGATCCGGCACAGGTGATTCTGGGGACAACGGCTACAGATGCGCAGATTAATGCACTGCGGCAGGAGATGGGATTGAATGATCCGTATATCGTACAGCTTGGAAGGTACATATACGATGTATTTATCCGTTTTGATTTTGGAACCTCTTACATCAGCAATGTATCGATTACTTTAGAGCTTGCACAGCGTTTTCCGAAGACTCTCATTTTTGCGGTATCGGGAATGATCCTGTCTCTGGTGATCGGCATCCCTCTGGGAGTGACGGCGGCAGTACATCAGAACAGTGTCGCAGATTATGGTTCCATGACGCTGGCGCTTATTGGTACCTCCCTGCCGGGATTCTGGTTTGCATTAGTGCTGATTCTGTTTTTCAACGGCAAACTGGGCTGGCTCCCGGCTTACGGGACGGGCGGGCTGAAATTCTGGATTCTGCCGATTGCGTCGACTGCATTCGCCGGAATTACGACAATGGCAAGGCAGATGCGGTCAGGAATGCTGGAAGTGATCCATTCGGACTATATCACAATGGCAAAGGCAAAGGGGGTAAAGAAACGCTCCGTTATTTATAAACATGCCCTGCCAAACGCCCTCATACCTGTTATCACAGTTGCAAGCATGAGTTTTGGTACTTCACTCGGCGGCACGCTGATAGCAGAAACAATTTTTGCAATCCCCGGAGTGGGTGTTTACATAGTCAACGCAGTAAACAACCGCGATTATCCGGTTGTACAGGGAGGGGTAATTCTTCTGGCAATTACATTCTCCATTATCATGCTGCTTACGGATCTTCTGATCGCTTATGTTGACCCGCGTGTAAAAGCGCAGATTACCGGTGGTAAGAAAAGGGGTAGGAAAAAATGACGGATGCAATAAATGTGAAAACAAATCAGGAACCTGTAAAAAAGAAAAGTCAGTTTTTAGAGGTCTTAAAAAGGCTCTCTTATAATAAAGGCGCCGTGTTCGGCGGAATTCTGTTTTTAGCAGTTCTGCTGCTGGCTATTTTCGCCCCTCTGATTGCGCCATATGATTACGCCGCGATTAATATTAAAGACCGTTTCTTATCCCCCTGTCTGGCCCACTTGTTTGGAACAGACCACATGGGCCGTGACATTTTGAGCCGTGTCCTGTATGGCGCAAGGTATTCACTACTGATCGGAATCGGTTCAGTCATTTTCAGTGCTGTTTTTGGTATTATTATCGGGGCGATTTCGGGATATTATGGCGGATGGGCCGACAATCTGATCATGCGTATCTGCGATATCATCCAGTCAATCCCCGGTCTGATCCTGAACATCGCACTCGCCTGTGTACTTGGCCCCGGCGTATTTAATACCATCCTTGCACTTGGGTTTGAAGGGATTGCCGGAACGGCCAGACTGATGCGGTCTTCGATTCTGAACGTGCGGAAAATGGAATATCTGGATGCGGCACGTACGAGCAACTGCAGTAGTTACCGCATCATTTTAAGACATGTTTTCCCGAATACGTTTGCACCGATCCTTGTCCAGTCGACAATGGGGGTGGGGGCGAGAATTATGCTTGCGGCAAGCATGAGTTTTATTGGAATTGGTGTTCAGCCGCCGACTCCCGAGTGGGGAGCCATGCTGGCAGACAGCCGTGATTTCCTGATGAAGTTCCCTTATATGTGCCTGATTCCGGGTATTTGCATCATGTTGGTTGTCCTTGCGCTGAATCTGCTCGGAGACGGTCTGCGCGATGCATTAGATCCAAAGCTTAAGAAGTAGGGGAGAACGATATGAGTGAGAAAAAAACATTTTTACAGGTGAAAGACTTAAATGTGGAATATGTGACAAAAGAAGAGACGGTATCTGCTGTAAACGGGGTATCTTTTGAACTGGAAAAAGGCAGGGTGCTCGGTCTGGTGGGAGAAACCGGCGCCGGAAAGACAACCATCGCACGCTCCATCCTGCGGGTGCTTCAGGAACCTCCGGCAGTATTGAAAAAAGGTGAGATCCTGCTGGATGGAAAGAACCTTCTTAAGCTGTCAGAGGAAGAAATGTGCAAGGTACGTGGTGAGAAAATCACAATGATTTTTCAGGATCCGATGACTTCCCTGAACCCGGTTATGTCGGTAGGGGACCAGATCGCAGAAGTAATCGCACTGCATGATAATATACCGAAAAAAGAGATACGCAAAAAAGCGGAAGATATGCTGGAAACCGTAGGAATCCCGGCAGAACGGTATGATGAATATCCACACCAGTTTTCCGGCGGGATGAAACAGCGTGTCGTCATTGCGATTGCGCTGGCGTGTAATCCACAGCTGCTTCTTGCGGATGAGCCGACGACAGCACTCGATGTGACGATTCAGGCACAGGTGCTGGAGCTGATGCAGAAATTAAACAGGGAAAATAATACAACCACAATTTTGATTACCCATGATCTGGGTGTTGTTGCCCAGATGTGCGATGAGGTTGCTATCATATATGCAGGAGAAATCGTAGAATCCGGTTCTCTGGAAGATATTTTTGAAAACCCGGCGCATCCCTATACAGTTGGACTTTTCGGGGCGCTGCCAAAACTGAATGAGGATGTGGAGTGGTTAAGCCCCATAGACGGGATGCCGCCGGACCCGACCAATCTTCCAAAAGGATGCAAATTCAGCCCGCGCTGTCCTAAAGTCACCGGGCAGTGCAAATGTTCACAGGTAGAACTGAAAGAGATCTCGCCGGGGCATAAGTGCCGCTGCCTGTCAGACGTAGGGAGGAAACAGATATGTCCAGATTAATTGAAATCCAGAATTTAAAGAAATATTTTAAGACCGGCCGGGGTATGGTCCATGCGGTGGATGATGTAAGTTTCAGCATTGAACAGGGACGTACGATGGGAATCGTAGGGGAGTCCGGGTGCGGTAAATCAACGCTTGGAAGGATGCTCGTACATCTGGAGGAGAGCACCGGCGGACAGATTATTTTCAATGATGAGGATGTGACACAGCTCGGGAAAAATGATATGAAAAAGTTCCGTGAACATGCACAGATTATTTTTCAGGACCCATACTCCTCTCTGGATCCGCGCTATACGGTGGAGGACTCTATCAAGGAATCTCTGCTGATCTCGGGGAAGTATAACCGCACACAGGCGCTGGAGAAAACACAGGATCTGATGGAACTGGTCGGGATTGCGCCGAGGCTCCGCCTGTCCTATCCCCACGAACTGGACGGCGGGCGCAGGCAGCGTGTCGGGATTGCCCGGGCACTGGCACTGGACCCTGAGTTTATCGTATGTGACGAACCAGTGTCTGCGCTGGATGTATCCATACAGGCCCAGATTCTGAATCTGCTGAAAAAACTTCAGCAGGAGCATAACCTGACCTACATGTTCATTACCCATGACTTATCTGTTGTGAAGCATATATCCGATGATATCTGTGTGATGTATCTGGGACAGCTGGTAGAGACGTGTTCCTCACATGAATTATTTGAAAAACAGTTCCACCCATATACTAAGGCCCTGCTTTCTGCGATTCCTTCCGTGGACATCAGGCATAAGATGAACCGGATTGTACTGAAAGGTGAGATTACCTCTCCGATCGATCCGAAACCCGGATGCCGGTTTGCGGCAAGGTGCAGCTATGCCTGTGAAAAGTGCCATCAGCCGCAGAAGCTAGAAGAAATCAGCCCGAATCATTTTGTATCCTGCTGCAGGGCAAAGGAAATTAACGGGTAACAGGAAAGATAGAGAAACGTTTAAGGAGGGTGGATAGATGGATAATCAGTTTTACTGCGGTGCCGCACGTGAGAAGATAACGCCGCCGGGGAGCCTGCTTAAAAATCTGCGCGGACTGATGGACTCTCAGTTCGGGGGCATTGTGGATGATTTGTATGTGAGGGCGGTTGCACTGGAGAGTAAAGGGAAAAAGATGCTGCTGTTATCCTTTGATCTGGATAAGGTTCCTGATCCTGAGGAAAATCTGGCATTCCTTGAACAACATACCGGGGTGGAGCAGGAGTACATACTGCTTGCCAGTATTCACACACACTCGGCGCCGGTGACAGGTGACCGCCCGTACGAAGGCCCGAACTATATAGCACAGAAACCGGCTGAAGTTCAGGAGGCTACAAAAGAATATGAAAAATTGATTCGGGAAAAAATGCTGTCTGCGGCAAAGAAAGCTTTGGAAGGGCTGGTGCCGGCAGTCTGCGGATATGGTTACGGGAAAAGTTTCGTAAATGTAAACCGCGTTGGATTTTATGAAGTCACAGACCCGTCAGGGAAGACTGGGATTTACCTTGGAACCGGGACAAACTTTGAGCGGGAGGCAGACCACACGCTGTTTGTTTTGAGATTTGAGACTCTTCAGGGGAAGCCGATCGCATTTTTTATCAATTATCCGGTCCATAATACGGTTATGATACTGAACGGGTGCGGGGATGGCGGAAAAGTAGGTATTACCAGTGATCTGGGCGGAAATGTGAGTCAATATATGGAACAGGCATATGAAGGCTGCGTAGCCATATGGTCCAGCGGGGCGGCAGGCGACCTGAACCCGGTCATGTCGAACCAGGTTTACAGGGAAGACCCGGTAAGCGGCGCGCCTGTCGAATCCTATGAAAAGGAAGGCTGCATCGCCAAATCGATGTTACATACACTGTCGGCACATCATTTTGCGGATGTCCGAAAAACTGTGAGGCGGATTGAAAATACAAGGCAGGAGATCGAACTTTCTGCCGGCATAAAGTGGGCAGTTACACCGGGGGAAAAGGAAGACGAAAGCCCGGTTCCATATAAAGTACGCGTCCATAAGCTCCAGATAGGACCGGTAGTCCTGATGGGGTTCAGTGGGGAGATATATTCCGGGCTGGGTAAAGAATTACAGCGAAGGAGCGGGGAACAGAATCTGGTTCTTGTAAACCATGACGCAAGCCTTCTTTATAATGCGGGATATATCTACGGGGATGATATTTTTGCCCTGAAGGAACAGTATGCAGGGGAAATTGTAGGAATGAACCATACATGGCTTCAGCCGGGATACATTGAAGATGCCCTGGCGGAATGTATAGCCGGACTCTTGGAAAGCCGGCGGGAAAAAGGACGGGAGATAAAAGATGAACAATCATGAAATTTCTATAGAAGTGGCAGGGCACATCGAGAAAAAGCTGTTTGATATCCCATACTGCACACAGTCTCCGTCCCAGATATTGGATATCTGGTACCCCAATGAGGAAAGTACGGCACCGTATCCTGTTATCGTCCATTTTCACGGCGGAGGGTTCGTTGTGGGAGGTCACCGTGAAGACAGTCTGGAACCGATGCTCAGGGCGGCAGACAGGGGATATGCGGTAGTCAGCGTCGAGTACAGAAAGTGTAAGGAATCCCGTTTCCCGGCCATGCTGTATGATGCAAAAGCAGCAGTTCGCTTTTTGAAATGCCATGCAGCGAAGTACCATCTGGATCCGGATAAGATGGCACTGTGGGGACCGTCTGCGGGAGGGTGGATTGTAGCAATGACAGCGCTAACCCACGGAAATCCGGCGTTTGAAGACCTGGAGATGGGGAATGCCGGATATGACAGCAGCGTTGCGGCAGTGGTTGACTGGTGCGGTCCCTGCGGTGGATTTCTGGAAATGGATGAGGCATTTAAGAAAAGCGGTACCGGAAAACCAAACCACAATCTTCCAGACTCAGGAGAGTCACAGCTTCTCGGGGCACCGCTTAAGGGAATACCGGAGCTGGTGCGGATGGCGGACCCGTGTGTTTATGTGAACAGAAGTATGCCGCCATTTCTTATCATGCATGGTGCCCGTGATGCGGTTGTACCTGTGGAACAGTCTGTCCGGTTTGCAGATACAATCCGGAAAACGGCAGGAGAAAAGAAGGTGGAATTATTTATAGCAGATGAGGCGCCGCACCACGGACGGATATGGTGGCATGATGACTGGGTTTCAGATATGGTTTTGGACTATCTGGACAAAGTACTTAAGCCGTAATGAATAGGATGACGTAAGGAGGATTTGGATTTATGTCCAAAAAAGTATATACAATCGTGGGAAACTGGGGCTTTGCTCCTGCACCGAAGGGGATTTCCACATTTCACTATGATATGGAGGACGGAACGCTCGAAGCAATTGAGACGATCCATCCGGATATTGCAGCCGGACAGCTCTGTCTGGATGCAGAGAGAATGGTTCTCTATGCAGTGAATGAATGTGGGGAACGCAGGGGCGAAATTGGAGGAGGGGGCTATGTGCTTTCTTTTTCCATTAACCCGGAAACCGGAAAACTGACGCTCATGAACGAGCAGGCTTCTCTTTCACCGGAGCCGTCGTATCTGTGCATGAGCCTGAATAAAAAATACCTGATTACATGCCATTGTGCAGACCCCTGGCATGTGACAAAAATCGTGCAGCATGAGGACGGAAGCTACAGCAACGAGGTCCTGTTTGACGATACTGCACTGGTCCTGTTTCCAATTCGGGAAGACGGGACGATCGGACCGCCATGTGATGTATTGATTACGGAAGGCACGGGGGGAAAAGGACCCAATTCACAGCGCAATGTGGACCCGGTGACAAACCATATCCAGATGGTGGAAGTGATCTCCAGACTGCACGCTGTCATTGGGGCGCCGGGGAAGAATTTCTTCGTGGCATGTGACAAGGGAATGGATAAACTGATTACATTCAGGGTGGATGAGGAACAGGGGAAACTGGTGAAGCTGGATGAGTATACGGTAGAAGAAGTGGCAAGTTTCCCGCGCTATGGGGCTTTTCATCCGGAACTTCCGGTATTCTATTCCAACAATGAAAATCTGGCACTGCTCAATTGTTTCCGTTACGATGAAGGCGGCAGGCTGGAACTGTATGATAAGATTTCCCTGCTGTTTGAAGAAGTTGGCATGATAGACGGGAAACCGGTCGGAGCGCAGGATATACTCGTGCATCCAAACGGAAAAACCCTGTATGTCACCCTGTGCGGACTGAACGATATCGTTACGGTCTCACTGGATGAAGAGGGCAGGCCCAGACTGGTACAGCACATCAGCAGCGAGGGGGAGCTTCCGAGAGGAATCTGTCTGTCCCCGGATGAGCGGTTTTTACTATCAGGAAATATGGTGTCAGGAGATATTACGGTGTTCAGAGTCCTGAAGGATGGAACGCTTGAATATACAGGCAGGAAATATGAGGCAGTGTCACCGTCGGCAATCCGGATGCTGGCAGCAGGGAGTAAACAGTAGCAATTAAGAAACTAAAAATAGTGTAAAAGAAAGAAGGAATTGAACATGAGTTATTCAAAATTACCGGAATTATTTCCGGAGGAAAAAGCAATGCCGCTGGCAAAATATTATTATGATTACCCGATGAAGGATTTGCCGGAGGATTTAAAGAAACAGATTTTCGGGCCTCCTATGGATGTTGAAGATGCGGTGAAGCCAGAGTGCTTTCTGGACTGGCTCAAGCCGTGCGGGGAGTATGAAAAGGTGGAAAACGGATACTGCATGCTGCCGGATGGGAGCGGGTATATCTGTACTTATATGAAGATACCGGAATCTGTTGAGATGAAAAAGATATTCTGGTACCTGAACTGGCTTAATATCCATTCTAAGAGCATGGTTTTAGGACATGGGAACCTGAGATATAAAATCTGGAATCCGGCAGACCACTGGGACCACTATTTTGTAAACTGGACAGACAAAACCGATGGCATTCATACGACAGAAAGCCTTGATCTCGGGGAAGGTGACAGGCAGTATGATACGATCAGGCATGCCTTTAACCTGAGGGAATTCGGGCTGACAGATGAGCGGATCGAAGAGATAAAGGCCTCCGGCTGCAATGTAAATGAAACCTCAGACTGGGAGTCCTTCGACGAGCCGGGAGCACATCTGACACTCGGACAGATTCGTCCGTGCCCGGAAGGGGGATTTGAGAGAAGGTCCGTAGAATGGATTGGATGGCGTCCTGCAAAGGGGGGAGAACTGATCCGTGAAACACGCACGAAATGTGATGAAGCATATCTGCGCAAGGTGGCATACCATACTCTGCTTGAATGGCATCATCTTCTGGACTTTATTAATGACTTATATGAGGAGTATCATGACCAGCCGGCTGATGCAGACTGATGTCTCCCCTGAACGGAGCGTGCAAATGTGAAAAAAGGCAGATTAGGCGTTTTGATTTACCCGGACAAGATGTTTTATAAAGAAGTGGCAGTCATTGCAATCCCGGTGGCTTTACAGGGGCTGATCACGATAGGCGTCAATATAGCCGACACTCTGATGATCGGGATGCTGGGGGAGCGGCAGCTGTCTGCATCTGCACTGGCTACACAATATTTGAATATGTTCCACAGCTTTTGCATGGGGCTGAGCATGGGGGCATCCGTGCTCGCCTCCCGGTATTGGGGCATGAAGGAATTTCGGTCCCTTAAGAAAACCATTGCGATAATGTTCAGGTGCTGTCTTTTGATGGTGTTATTTTTTACTGCAACGACACTGCTGATTCCGAACCAGATTATGCATATGTATACAGGGGAGGAAGATGTGATTGCATATGGAGTCGAGTATCTGAAATTCTGTACGTGGAGTTATCTCTTTTACGGCATGTCCTTAACGACGACCATTATTCTGCGCAGCATGAAGAAGGTGAAGATTCCCTTGATTGTCTCTGTCCTGTCGTTTTTAATCAACATAGCGGGAAACTATATCCTGATGTTCGGAAAACTGGGAATCCCTGCAATGGGAATCGGAGGGGCGGCATTGAGTACGCTCTTGGTAAGGATTTTTGAATTTGTAATGATTTGCGGCTATTTATTTGTGGTGGAGGATGTACTGAGATTCCGGGTCAGGGACTTGTTTATGAAGGCGGGGGACCTGTTTCCGGAATATATCAGGATCGGATTCCCGGTGCTGGTCAGTGATGTTGTACTGGCCCTTGGCAATAACGTAGTCATGATGATCATCGGGCGCATGGGCGCGGCATTTGTGGCTGCCAATGCAATCACCGCGGTAGTGGACCGTTTATGCAATATCTTCATACAGGGAGTATCCCAGGGGAGTGCGGTCGTCACCGGCAACACTCTGGGACGCGGCGAAGTGGAAAATGTAGAACGTCAGGGCTGGGCATTTTTAGGGATCGGAATTGTTCTTGGGCTGGCATCGGCAGTAATTCTGCTGATTATAAAGGAGCCGGTGATCCAGATATACCATTTAACAGAGGAGACTGCGGATATTACGAGGCAGTTGTTATGGGCAATGAGCCTTATGGTGATTTTTCTTTCTGCAAACCATATTCTGACGAAAGGTGCGCTGCGTGGAGGCGGTGACACAAAAGCACTGATGGTGGCAGATAATATTTTCTTATGGATTGTGTCCATACCGTTAGGGTTTATAGCGGGACTGGTACTCAATATGCCCCCGTTCTGGGTCTACGTATGTCTGAAGATGGAGAATCCCCTAAAAACGGTCTGGTGTATCTCACGTCTCAGGAGTAAGAAATGGATTAAGAAAATTAATGCAGTATAGAGGAGCAAGGATATGGATGGAAGTATAAAAGCCGCTGACAGGGAAAAATCAAAGATTAGAATTGGAAATCAGGAGATTCGGATAGGTGTGGGGATTATCATATGTCTTTTTATTTCCTGGTTTCTGCCGCAGATACAGCGTCTGGCGGCGTGTACCGCTGTTGTTATGTGTACCCAGGAAATCAATCAGGGAACCCTGAAGTCGGGGCTGACCCGTATGAAGGGAGTAATCTGCGGCGGGGCGGCAGGCATAGCCGTAGTCCTGATAGATAATGTCATACAGATAGAGTTTGTGTTTTTCCTGCTTTGCGGGCTCGGAATTGTGCTGAATCTGTTTATTTGCAGGATGATCCATATGCCTCCTGTAACTGACCGGGTCAGTGCGATTACATTCTGTCTGGTAGTACTGCTGGCGGAAGGGAACGGGCGCATATTCTATGCGGTAAACCGTTTCATCGGAACACTGGCGGGGGCATTGGTAGCACTCATTCTTACTGCTGTCTGGTGTTCGTTTCAAAAAAAAGGGCGTAATAAAACAGCAGACAGTTGAAGCGTGGGTAAGAATGAAGTAAAATATATCATAAGGTAAAACATTTCGGAAAAGAGGTGTGGGAAAATGTTCGGAAGCTATAAGGAAACAGAAGACACAACAGAGGTTACCCGTTCCAATGCGGTTGTAAAAAAGGAGAATTCTATTATTAAGACCTATGAACAGCCGGTGCTTCCGGCATTGACCAGAATCATTTTCTGGCTTATGCTGATTTTAATGCTGGCAATGCTTCTGGTAGATATCAATGCATTTGCCCGTTATGATGCCCATCTTGGAGTTGCACATCTGATTTATAATATATCCGTGACCGGATTCTGGGGATGGATGTTTTTTTCTATTATACTCGTGTCCTTAAGCGAACTGGGGATGAACCAGAACCGGAAAATGTTCTGGAAACGGAAGGGAGAGAGCGAAAAATTACCACAGGATGATAACACAAAGGCAAGGAATGAGCGGGCACTGAAGAGGCTGAACCGGGGGTATATGCGGTATATCAAGGTCAGCCTGACAGGGCTTGGCATCTGGGCCATTGTCTATATAGCGGGTATATTTTTACATTGAAAAAAGACAAGTTTCACGATCCGGTTTTATATTCCTGAATAAGGAAAGTAGTCTGAATCGTGAAACTTAATAATGTATTCATCATTGTTCTGCGTAAGTCCGGAACAGTTGTATTTTCTGCCGGGCTGTCTTTATCACCTCATTCCGCCCTTCTTCCATGTATTCACGGATCGCTGCATTTTCCCCGTATATTTTAAAACCGCGCAGGATTCCCCTGTTAAAAGCATGATTCAAATCCGTCCCGATGTTAATCTTGGATACGCCCAGACTGCAAAGCTTAAGTATATCCTCATCCGGTGTGCAGGAGGCCCCGTGTACAACTGCGGGACAGGGCAGGGTCCGGAAGATTTGTCCGGCCCGCTCAAAATCAATGACCGGGGTGGATGAATAGACTCCGTGTGCAGTGCCAATAGAGACGGCGAGTGCATCTACACCGGTAAGACGAACGAACTCGATTGCCTTTTCGGGATCGGTCATACCGGAATTTCTAATTTCCAGCGGAGCATCCGCATCAAAAATGGTACCCAATTCTGCCTCGACCGAAACATTTTTTGCATGTGCATATTTCACGACTTTCTTTGTATCCTCTACGTTTTCATAGAAATCATTCTTCGATAAATCAATCATAACACCCGTAAAACCCTGTTCAATACAGCTGACTGCCTGTTCATAGCTTTGCCCGTGGTCCAGACTGATGCTGACCGGAACAGTGCAGTGTTCCGAAGCAGTTCTGGCAAGGGATGTCATGAAGTCAGCACCGGCGAATTCCAGATCCGCATGGTACAACTGGATGATTAAAGGGGAGCCTTCCATCTCTGCGGCTCGTGTAATGGCCTGAATGGTTTCCATGTCTGCGACGTTAAAAGCTGGTACGGCATAATGATATTTTCTGGCCTCATTGAGCATTTTTTGAAAAGGTACTAAACTCATTTGCTTTTCCTCCATTTGTGTATTTTTTAGAAATTAATAAGATTCTAACACGTTATTGTGTCGAAAACAATAAAAATATTAGACAAAAATACTAAAAATATCAAAAATAAAATTTGGATATTGACATATAAGTTGATAATAGATAGAATAATATTATCGAAAAAGAAATAATAAACAGGAGGAAGCCAATGAAAAAGCAGATATCTATTGCGGCAGACCTGGGAGCCAGCGGCGGAAAGATGGCCCGGGGATCTTTCAATGGAGAACATCTTGAAATTGGAGATTATTTTGATTTCCCAAACCAGCCGCTGTCACTGAACCGCAATCTGTACTGGGATTTGTTTGATCTCTATAAAAGCATATTAAAAGGAATTGATTATTACTCCAAAGAACAGGGGGCGGTCTCGGTCGGTATTGATACGTGGGGGGCGAGCTATGGATTTCTGGATAAAAGGGGACGGCTTCTGGAGCCTGTTTATCATTACCGGGATATGCGGACGGAACAGTCCCTTGAGAAGTCATGGGAAGTGCTTCCTAAGAAAAAGTTGTTTGAACTCACTGGATGCCAGCCCAACCGTTCTTATACACTGCCGCAGCTTTATTCATACATAGAGCACGGAGACCGGATCATAGAACTGGCGGATAAGATGCTTTTTCTGCCGGACCTGCTTGGATATTTCCTCTGTGGAGAGGTGTCAACTGAGCGTTCCATTGCAGGAACATCGGGACTGATGAAGCCGGAACAGGATGACTGGGCGGGGGATGTATTCCGGTATCTGGGGATACCGGACAGAATGCTGACAGACATTGTTGATACGGGGAGTATAAAAGGCAGGGTTCTCCCGGAAATCGCCGCGGTTACGAGGACGGCAGAGACAATGGTCATTGCAGTGCCCGGACATGACACGGCATCGGCGGTAGTCGGAATCCCCGGATTCGGTGTGAATCAGGTGTACTTAAGTATCGGTACCAATATTAATATGGGAATCGAGCTTTCACGCAGCATGGTCAGTGACAAGGTATATGAAGGTGGATTTAAAAATGCGGGAGTTATCGAAGACCGTAAGATTCTGTATCGAGATTTTGCAGCATTCTGGCTTTTAAATGAACTGAGAAGAACATGGAAAACCGAGGGGCACGATTATGGGTATGAGACAGTCATGGCGATGGCACTTTCCTGTGAATCAAAGCGGGTTTATGTCGATGCCGATGATACAGAACTAAATAATGCGGGCGGAAACGCAAAAGAGAAAATCAACAGCTTTCTTATGAGGACCGGGCAGCAGACCTTACAGACGGATGCAGAATTTGTACGCTGTATACTGGAAAGTATTGCACTGAAAGTGATGTACTGTGTTGAATATATGAAGCATGTGCTTGAGATTCCTGTAGAGAAAGTGTCGGGAGTCAATGGCGGAAGCCGGAACTATGTGCTGATGCAGATGATCAGCGATGCCCTGGGGGTGCCTGTTTATGGGGGGATGCCATATGCAACACTGGCCGGAAACATCATGACACAGATGTACTCCAGAGGGGAAGTGGCAACTGTCGGGGAGATCCGCCAATTGTCCGGAAATTCGTTTAAAATGAGGGAATACCAGCCTGATACCGCAAAGAGGGCGCGGTGGAAGGAAGATTTGCAGAGAATGACAGAGAAAGGAATCTGCAAATAATATATGCCAATGCGGGCATGCAAAATGAAGGAGGAGAAAGATGAGTGGAACTTACAGAGAGAGAATGAAAGAACTGGGAATTTCGGAGGAGGTGGTGCAGCAGGTGCTGGCCGTGGCCAAACGTATGGACGATAAGGGCCTTGTAAATTCTTTTGCGGGAAATATCTCGGCAAAGGTGGACGGCAAAATCTATATTACCCCGACAGGGCAGAATAAGGGGCTTCTGACACCGGAAAAGATTGCAGTCGTAAATCAGGACGGGGAGCGTATCTTTGGGATGAAAGAGACATCAGAGATCATCATGCACAGTATGGCTTATGAAATTTGTGAAGAAAATGGCTGGGACGTGGGAGGTGTAGTACACAGCCATTCCAGAGTACTGACTGCATTCTCTATGGCTGGACTGGATGTGGAGACAACGGCACTGCCGGAGATGATGGGCAACTTCCATAAGATTCCATGTGCACCATACGGGGCTCCTGGCACAAAGTTCATTATGACAATGGCAGAACCTTATTTTGCAGAGGGCTACAGAATCGTACTGCTGGGTAATCATGGCAGCCTTGCAGTAGGCAGGACCGTGGAGGAGGCTATGAATGTTGTGGAAGCATGTGAGTCTATAGCAGAGCAGATTCTGATTACAAAATATATTCTTGGCGGGGAAGCTTCACTGGATGTCGATGAAATAGCAAGATTTTTTGATATTTACAAAGAAAACCGTTCAGGGAGAGTAAAGTAACAGGAAAGGATTCTACTTCCAATGCCGGAAGAGAAGCATAGAAACGCAGAAACATGTAAAAAAGATGGAGGAAAAAAGTATGAAGTTGAAAAAAGTGGCAAGTGTATTGTTAGCATTGACAATGGTTGTAGGACTGGCAGCATGCGGCAGTTCTTCAGACGGCGGCAGTAAGGGCGGCGATACAAAAAGCAGCGAAAGCAAGGACAGCGGGACAGAAAAAACAAAGTTAACGATGTGGTCATGGTCCCCGATCACACGTACGTGTGATAAAATGATTGAGGCTTTTGAAAAAGAAAATCCTGATATTGAAATTGAGTTTACATATTATAACTACGATCCGGAATACCTGTCAGCGTTGTCTGCAGCCGCGGCATCAGACAATCTTCCGGACATTATCGGCCTTCAGCCGGGGTCCTTGACCGCCCAATATGCAGATTACCTTATGGATTATTCTTCTTATGCACAGGATGAATGGGGTGAAAGCTGGAAAGATAATTATCCGGAGATGATTGCAGACCAGATCCAGATGGGAAATAAGTCCGGCGATGAGGGCAATTATATTCTCCCGGTAGAGGCACAGGTAATTTCTATTGTTTACAACAAGAACGTATTTAAGAAATATAACCTTGATATTCCGAAAACATATGATGAATTCAAGGCAGTCTGCAAAACACTCAATGACAATGGAGTTGCACCGCTGTTCTTTGGCGGGGCAAACGGATGGCAGTGTGTCAACATGTTTACAATGCTCTGCTCACAATTAGATACAACAATGTTTGATAAGGCCCAGGCAGGTGAAATCAAATGGACAGATCCTTCTATTGTAGAGGCAATGAGCAACTTCAAGCTCCTGTTCGATGACGGAATTGTCCAGACGGGTGCAATGTCTGCGGATGCAAATACAAACGGAACACCTGCATTTGTATCTGATTCAGCAGCTATGATGGCGCTTGGATCATGGTGGTGTCAGGAATTTACGGCAGAAGACCCTGCAACAACGATTGCAGACTGGGATTTTGGATTCTTCTATCTGCCAGCTGTAGGAACAGCTAAAAATCCGGCAACTCCGGTAGGCGGAATTGATTTCGGCTATGGTATCACAAAGAATTGTAAAAATCCTGATGCTGCATGGAAAGCACTCAAATCATTCAGCGCAGGCGCCGGTATTCAGGCATGTGTGGACGATGTTAACAACCTTCCGGCTTTCAAGGGAATCGAGCCAAAGAATGATAAATTAAATAAAGATCTGGTTGAGCAGTATAACAGCTTCTCGGAAGACCTGAACAGCGCGATGAATCAGAGAATTGGCGAGCCTACTATTGAAACTGCACTGCAGAATGCACTTGCAGGTGTCGGCTCAGGAGAACTTACACCGGAACAGGGATGTCAGGCAGTACAGGATGCACAGGACGCATTATAAAAATCAGGGGGGAGCTGTCCATAGTTATGGACTTCTCCCCTATTTAAACACAACGGCGTGAACATTTTCGGCAATGCGGCCGGAAGGAGGAGAAAAGATGAGCAACAAGGCAGCAAAGACAAAAGTGAAGAAAAAATATAATATCCCGGGATATTTGTTCATTCTTCCATCTGTCCTGTTCTTCCTATTTTATATTTTATATCCGATAGGGTTCGTAGGCTGGAGCAGTTTGTTCAGCTGGTCTACCCTGAAAAATATGACTTTTGTCGGGATGGAAAATTATCACAGAATTTTTCAGGATAAAGTATTTTTGACCACAATGAGGAATTCTCTCTTCTGGATTATCACGACAGTGCCGATTCAGGCAGGTATCGGATTCTTTCTTGCATATATTATAGAAGAACAGCTCAGAAAAGGGAGAGGGATATTCAGAACAGTATTCTTCCTTCCGGTAGTTACGTCGGTAGTCGTGGTAGCTATTGTATGGGGGAAAATGCTGCAGCCGTATCAGGGTATTATTACACATTATCTGTCGGTCCTTGGAATCGGTGGACAGGTTAATATTCTGGGGATGCCGGGTACCGCAATTTTTGGATGTATTATAGCCAACATATGGGAATGGACGGGGTGGTCCATGATCATGTATGTGGCCGGAATGTCGCAGATTTCTGAAGATATGAAAGAAGCGGCGAAAATAGATGGAGCGACGAGATGGAAGGAAATTATATATATTTATTTTCCGTCACTGGCATCCACGCATAAGTCGCTTCTGATGCTGGGCATAATTGGTTCCCTCCAGACCTTTGGCCTGATCTATACTATGACGGGGGGCGGCCCTAATCATGCCTCAGAGATGCCCGGGACTTATATTTTCCAGTCCGGCTTTACAAACCAGCAGATGGGATATGCATCCGCGCTGTCAGTCGTTATATTATTATTTGCACTGGTGCTTACCGTATTTCAGGTGAAAGGGCTCGGGGCAGGAGAGTTTATGCGGAAGGAGGCGGATTAACCCATGACGGCAAAAGAAAAACGAAAACAGGTTATATGGAGTATCGTTCTTATCATCATTACATTAATTTTTATGGTTCCGCTGATTTTTATGGTCAGTATGTCTCTTCGGACACCAGATACAATCGGGCTGCCGCAGCTGTTTATATCTGACGTTACGTTTAAAAACTATGCCAATGTACTGAAACAAAATCCGGACCTTTGGAAAAATTTTATGGGCAGTGTCATCGTTACGGTCACATCGGTAGCACTTGTAACGATTTGTGCGAGTATGGCGGTGTTCGGATTTTCAAGAAAGAATGTGCATGGAAAGGTACTGATTTATAATATCCTGCTTTGTACTCTGATGGTGCCTATCGCAGGTCTGGTAGTCCCGATTACGCAGCTGAACAGCAGGCTCGGCTGGATCAACAACTATCTGGGGCTGATTTTCCCATATGCAGCACTCGGAATCCCGTTCGCCATCACGATTCTTCAGGGATTTATGGTAGGAATCCCAGAGGAACTGGAAGAGGCCGCGGTGATTGACGGCTGCGGAATCATCAGATTGTTTCTACAGATTGTATGCCCGCTTCTGAAGCCGGGAATCGTGGTCATTGTCATCTGGCAGTTCCTGACTTCGTGGAATGAGTTCTTTCTTGCAATGTGTACGCTGACGAAGGATTCAGTCAAGACACTGCCGCTCATCGCACAACAGTATAACGGAGCTTATTTCAGCCAGCCGGGTACATTATTTGCGGCCCTGACATTAATTACAATACCAATGCTTGTTTTCTATATGATTGTTCAGAAGCAATTTGTCAAAGGTCTGACAGCGGGAGCAGTGAAGGGGTAAAAGTATTACGGAAAAGCCTTAGAAATAGGCGTTAAACCTTGCATGCAGGATGGATTAAGGGTATGATATATGGGAAATATAGTATCTGTTTGTATTTCCGGGCAGATATGAAATTCATATAAAATTCATGAATCCGAGAGGTTGAGGGTATGAGCAGGGAATCCATCATGGAAAGTCGCAAATATTATCAGCGTAATAAAATGCTGAGTATTATCCGTTATCAAAAGGATGTTTCCAGATATGATGTGAAAAAAGCGACGGCATATAGTATGACTACAGTATTGAACACCATTGACGAGATGCTGGGTGAAGGTTTGATTTATGAGGAGGAGTGTGCAGAGGCAAGAGTTGGGCGCAAACCGGTGTGGCTGCGGATCAATCCGGACGGAGGATACTTCATTGGCCTGGAATTCAATGGCAGGATCATGCACTGTGTTGTTCTGGATTTTGCAGGTAATGTAATATATACAAAAGGGAGCGAGATTGCGGAGTCTCAGACCCATGCGGATGCGGTTCTGGAAATGCTGAAAGAAAATATTTACCGGGCAATGGACATCCTGCATGGTAAAAAGGGAAAAGTGCTTGGAATCGGTCTGGGCGTGCCCGGATACAGCAATAAGAAGAAGGGACTTGCTATTTCATACAGCCACATCAAAGGCTGGGATAATATACCGCTTAAGAAAATGATTGAAGAAGAGTTCGGGCTTCCGTGCTACATGGAGAACAATGTGAGCGGTATGATATATGCATATAAATGTCTGGTATATAACGGGAAATGCGAAGATATGCTGTTTGTATCTGTCCGTACAGGTGCCCGTGTCATGCCGATTATTAATAACATGCCGGTCAGCAGTGTCAACGGATTTCCGGGGGAACTCGGTCACGTGAAAGTAAGCGGGGGGAGCCGCATCTGTTCATGCGGGCGTTACGGGTGTCTGAATACGGAGGTATCGGATTATGCGATTGTGAGTAAGATTAAAGAAGGAATCCGGGTAGGGCGGTTTCAGGAAATTGCGGAGATGGTGAACGGTGACCTGAGTGACATCACGATTGTAACTTTTGTGGATTCTGTACTTTTAAAGCATCCTGATTCTTTGAATTTGATGAAGCAGGTGGCGGGCTATCTGGGGGAGACATTCAGCATGCTCGTGAATATATTCGCCCCCAGAAAGATTGTTTTTTATGGCGAGATGGTCAGGATTGGTGAGCCGTTTTTCGAAATACTGAGAAAATGCGTGAAAGAAAACTCCCTGAAAGAAAATTACAAAGGACTGCAGATACTTGGCTCTGAATTTGGCCGGGATTTAGGGGCCATAGGTGCGGCGGCGCTGGTTATGCAGGAAGAATTTGACTTTGTAGAGAAGACGATATAAAAATATATGTATAAAGAAAAGCTGTTGTAAAACGTGGTCTATCTTAAAGAATTTTAGAGATGCGCTTTGTAACAGCTTTTTGTTATCATTTATTATCTACATGTTATCAACACATTTCTTGGCTCAATATCAAGAAAGCATATTGTATTCTGACGGCAGACGTGCTATTCTAAATCTGCTCATGGAAATTCTATCCATGAAAACAGGGAATCAAAAAATTCAAATGGTCTGAAGTGACCATCTGGAAGGGGAAATCCCCCCAAATTATCAGTTCATTATTAACAGATGGGTTCCGTTTATATAGAGAAGGGGCTTGATTATACCTGTTATATTACTTATACTCAAAGTATACCCAAAGGACATCCAGTACTTGCCCTGTGGGCGGCAGGTATTCTCGCAGACTATTTAAAGAAGAAGGGCAGTGAGGTGATTAATATGCTGGTAGCCGAATACGATTATGATATGGATATTGAGGTGCAGCGGGAAGAAGCATATATGGAAGGCCGGAATGATAAGTTAATTGAGTTGCTGAAAAAGAAGCTGTCTAAAGGAAAAAGCCCGGAAGAAATTGCGGACGAGTTGGAGGAATCTCTTGAGACGGTTCAAGAACTGATCGCAGCATTAAAGGAATCTGAAAATATTTAAAACCGTCTCATTGCATGTCTTTTATAAATGGTCTATCCTGTAATCAGGAGGTGATACATATGGCAAATGAAGATAAAAAGGATTTTAATGCAATGCTGATGAAGGACAATGGGATGCCTAAGATTCAGATTATCACAGATGAGGCTACGATTAAGAAATATGGCGGAGAAAAGATGTACTTTGCCCCGCCCCGCACGTATGATGAGATTATGAGGAGAGTACCATATGGGAAGATTATTACGGTGGGGGAAATCCGTTCTTACCTTGCTAAGAATCATGAGGCAGACTTTACCGATCCGATAACGGCAGGAATCTTTGTGTCAATTGCAGCGTGGGCGAGCTATCAGCGGACAGAAGATGAGACGCCATACTGGCGGACACTGAAGGCGAATGGGGAATTAAATTCCAAGTATCCGGGAGGTATAGAAGCCCAGAAGGAGAAGCTGGAGGCGGAAGGACATACGGTTATCCAGAGAGGGCGTAAGAATATCAAATATTACGTTCAGGATTACGAGGAGGCGATGTTTGAAATACTATGATAGATTTTTTGGGGGGGCAGTGACAGGAAGGTGGATTAGATTTTCGATCCGGAAAGGAGAATTATTTGCGTACAAAAACAGGAAAGATCGTATTGAGCATCGCGGCCCTTATATTCAGTGGACTGGCAGCAGTGATTGGTTGTGGATTACTGGGAGGTTCGGGATGGAGTTTTGGAATCAGATTTCTCTGCGGATTGTGTTTTTTATGGCCGCCGATTTTGGTGATTGCTTTGATCAGTACATTGTTCAGGAAAGAAAAGTAGAAAGCAACATATTGCATCATGAAAGGGGATTACAGAGCGGTCTGTGGTCCCCCTCAATTTTTTTCGTCAGAATGTCCGACCAGATAATCAACGGTAACGCCGAACAAATCGGAAAGCATAATCAGCGAGTCTATTCCGCATTCTCTTTTTCCATGCTCGTAGTTGGCGATAGCCTGTCTGCTGGCGCCCAGATAATTAGCAACCTGATCCTGGGTCATTCGGTGTGACATTCTCAAAATTTTTAATCGTGAAGCAAATTTGTTCTCCATAGTCATGACTCCTTGGTATGTTTGAAAGTACTCTCATTCTATCATAATCATTCGACAAATGCTACAATAAAGCGTGAACAGGAACATAATAACGTGAAAATGCAAAATTTTCCATTCTATGAGTATATTATAATTCGCTTTACCGGGCAGCCGCAAAGAGGTTATAATATTTTATAAGGTTGGAGTGCCCATAGACCAGAGGAAACGGGGCACTGTTGTCCGGATCAGGCAGTCCGGCAGTGGTGGATAAAAGGAGGAAAAACTTATGATTCGGTTGTTAAAAGGCGACATTACAAAGGTGAATACAGACGCGATTGTGAATGCGGCAAACAGGACTCTGCTTGGCGGAGGTGGTGTGGACGGCGCTATTCACCGTGCGGCAGGTCAGGAATTATTAGAGGAATGCAGGACTCTGAACGGATGTGAGACCGGAGAGGCTAAGATTACGAAAGCATATCAGCTTCCGTGTAAATATGTGATACATACAGTCGGTCCGGTATGGCACGGCGGTAAGAAGTCAGAAGAGGAATTGCTGGGAAAATGTTACTGGAATTCAATGGTCATTGCGAAGGAAAACGAAATTAAGTCGATTGCATTTCCTGCTATTTCGACAGGAGTATATGGATATCCGAAGAGGCCTGCGGCTAAGATCGCTGTAGATACGGTAAAGAAGTTTATGGAACAGTTTCCTGAGACGGTTGAGGATATATATTTTGTCGTATTTGATGAGGAGAGCTTAAAGATATATGAATCTATTTTAGTGTAAAGTGAGAGAGGGAAGATGTATGGAGAAGGAAATCAAAAGGAGCTGTATTGACTGCGGGGTTATAAATTGCAGTAAGCAAAACAAATCATATCCCGCATTTTGCCTGACAACGGAAAATCTGGATGAAGAAATTTTAGAGGAGTCTTTGAAACTATATGAAGATGAGGAAAATCACAGAGTTATGATTCAGGCAGCCAATGTGGAGGCCGAATATTACGGCATCATGACGAGAGTGGAAGAGACAGCCGAATTTGCTGCAAGAATGGGATTTCATAAGCTTGGTATCGCCACCTGTGTCGGTTTGATCAACGAATCCCGGATTCTGGCATCTATTTTACGCAGGAAGGGGTTCGAGGTATTCGGTGTTGCATGTAAGGCGGGCGCAGTGGATAAAACACGTGTAGGGTTAGACGAGTTCTGTAAAAAGGCCGGGGCAAATATGTGTAACCCAATTCATCAGGCAAAGCGTTTGAATGCGGAAAAAACAGAACTGAACATTGTGATGGGTTTATGTGTGGGGCACGACAGTCTGTTTAACAAGTACTCCGAGGCGCTGGTAACGACACTTGTGGTGAAAGACAGGGTGCTGGGGCATAATCCGGCAGCCGCGCTTTATAATGCGAATTCATATTATCATCGTCTGTTGGAAGATTAAAGAAGAATGGATATGGATGAATACATTATCCGATGGTGTGAGGCAGAAAATGGAACGAAAAAAACGAATTGTCATAATTTTATTGGTATTTGCAGTTATTATAATCTGGACAGGCAGGGTCATGAAGATAAATATGCCGGAAAGTGAGCTGGATTTAACAAAGCTTAAAAGTGAGGACATTGAAAAAATCCACGGATATTTTTACTCAGATTCATATAATGGGGAGAATGATTCCAGTGTTGAATTGACGCGGGGACAGATTGAGAAATTTATAGAGATCATGAATCAGGTGAAACTGACAAAAAAGGTATCTGAGAAAAAGGCCCAGTCAAATGGGGCGTCGATTACATATACAGTTACTATGAAGGATGGCACACAATATGTATTGAGACCCGGACAATATTTCAAGGTAAATGATACATATTATAAATTTCAGAATTACGATATGCTATGGGACAAAATCACTACATTTATGAGTACCTGGTAATTTATATTAGAATATTTCGTTTCCAGATATACTGCAGTAATTTGTGCTTTTTTATCTCTGCTGCCCCGTGGTATATTTAAAACAAAAAGACTGGAGGACTATATGAACAAATATGTAATTTTCGACATTGACGGTACACTCAACCAGACGGCGCTGTACGCTCTGGAGGCATATAAAAAGGCGCTGAAGAAGCGGGGGAGAGAGGTTAAGGACAGTGAGATTATTTCCTGCATAGGACTGAGTCCGGCGGGGATCATAGAGAAACTTTTCCATAGTCTGCCGGATGAGGAACTCAAAGAGTGGAGGAAGGATATCCGTGACTGTGAGTTTGAATTAATGGAGAAAAATGCCGCGGCGTTTCCGGGGGTCAGAGAGAGTCTGGAAAAACTTCAGGAGGCGGGATACGGACTGGCAATCTGTTCCAATGCCTTCCCTGAACATATTGAGCGTGTGTTGGAAATGATTGGGGTAAGGCAGTATTTTCCTATCATCGGCTCCCTGCTGATGGGCGGCAGCAAGCCGGAGGTCCTGGGGGCACTGCTTAAAAAGCTCGGTTGTGAATCTGCATGTATGGTGGGGGACAGGAAATTTGACATAGAGGCGGCCAGAGAGAACCACATTCCTGTCATCGGCTGTGCGTATGGATATGCTCCGGATGAAATCAGTTCGGCTGACCGGGTTGTCAGGCACGCGGGAGAGATTGCAGGAGCTGTAATGGAGCTGATATAGAAGGCTGTGTACATATAATAAGAGAGGTTTCGTAAAATGAACAAAAGGACTGTGGCGATTATAAATGAATTGAATCAGCCAGACAGACAGGTACAGATCTGTGATCTGGCGGAGCAGTTTCAGGTATCGCAGCGGACGATACGAAATGACCTGAATGCGATTAATGAAATTCTGCAGGAAAATGATCTCATGCCGCTGGAACTCAAGGGCGGCGGCCTGATCCAAAGAGGTAACGATTTCGGACAGATATTGGAGCTGGTTTCTGAAAAAGACTATTATGTATACAGGCTTTCCAAAGAAGAGAGGAAGAAGATTGCGGCGGCCATGCTGATCAGTTCTTCAGAATACATCACATTGTCGACGATTGCGGACAATCTGTTTGTGAGCAGGGCTACTGTGATCAATGACCTCGACGACATTAAGAACTATATCCGGTCAGGAAATCTGGAAGTGCTGTCCCACCCGAATAAAGGGCTGCGCGTAGACGGCAAGGAGAGTGACAAGCGTCTGTTTCTTATGAATCTGGGAGATTCCGCGGATTCGCAGAACGCGGATGATGCGGCATCGAAATATATCAGCGTGCAGGCTGGAAATAAAATTACGATCCAGAAGATTGTCGGGGAGCAGGAGCATCTGCATAAAAGCTTCCTGACCGATGACTCCTTCCAGAAGCTTCTGCTGTATCTGGGAATCATGGTGAACCGGAATCTTCAGGGAGAGTACATGGAAGTCAGAAAGAAAAAGGATAACAGCAAGTACCGGATGGCACAGGACATTCTGAAGTATATTTCGCAGTACTGCCAGATCAACACAACGGAGGATGAGGTACAGTTCCTGAGCGAAATGCTGCTGATGGCTCGTTATATGAAACAGAAGTCAACGGAACGTGAGGCCGTAAAGATTCAGCTGATCACCCGGGCATTCATCGAATCAATATCCGAAGAACTGGAGATTAATCTAAACAGCGATTATGATTTCTTTGAGAATTTGTCGAACCATCTGGAGTCCGTATTTACGGCAGAACCGGCAGTCTATCCGGAGAACCCACTGATTAAAGAAGTGCTGGAGGATAACCAGGATGTACTCGAGGTGGTAAAAAACCAGCTCGGAAGCCTCAGCCAGCATGTAGGAAGAACCCTTACGGAGGATGAAACCGCATACATTACGATTCATGTATGCGCGGCGCTGGAGCGCAAGAAGAATAAAGAGATCGCGTTTCATGTGATCGTAGCCTGCCACGGAGGAATCGGGACTTCACAGCTTCTTATGGAGAAATTGAAGAAACACTTTAATTTCCAGATTGTTGATATTATTTCTTCTCACGAGGCAAAAAATATAACAGCGGATCAGGCAGACTTTATTATTTCAACGGTGCCCCTTCCGGAATGCCGTCTGGAATATGTGATTGTTTCTGCCATGCTCAATGATGAAGACTATATCCGTGTGGGAAATAAGATTGACGTGCTTCGCAACAGCCGTCATCTGCCGTCCCGTGTGGAAAGCAGGGAACTGACGGCCAAAGGGCTGCTGGAGCAGCTGGCCCCGGTTGTCTATCAGACTTCACCGGAGAATGCGCAGACGCTGATGAAAGAAATCCGTAGAGTAGTCAGGACTTATTTCAAACAGTCTGCCGAGGCGGATGCGGAGATATTTTCCCCGGACCTGCATCACCTTTTGATGGAAAGCCACATTCAGCTGGATATAGAATGCTCTGACTGGAAAGACGCTGTGCAGAAGTCGGCGAAGAAGCTTCTGGAAGAAGGCTATATAGAGGAGCGGTACATTGATGCAATGATTACTAATATAGAAGAAAACGGTCCCTATGTAGTCATCTCCAAAGGCTTTGCGGTTCCTCACGAGGGGCTGGAACAGGGCAGTGTCAAGGTAGGGATGAACCTGATCCGTCTGAAGACGCCAGTTCCATTTGACGATGAAGAAAACGATCCGGTGGAATTTGTATGCTGTCTGAGCGCAGTGGATCACAAGACACACCTGAAAGCGTTTTTCAATCTGGTCAATATGCTGCAGAACAGCGAATTTAAAGAAAAGCTCAAAAGCTGTTCGTCCCCTTCAGAAGCGGCACATATTATTGAGGATTATGAATACAGAACGGCCGAGTACTAAAGGTTTAGGAGGAATGGTCAAAATCTTTTCCAGAGTCTGTGAAAGGATTTTGACCGTTCTATTTTTTTGCAAAAAATGTGAAAGACCTTTGACTGTTTTTCTCATGGGCACCATGCTAGGATATATATAAAGAAAGAGACAGCCGGCAAGCAAAATTCTTTCATAAGTAAAAGAGGTTTGAAAAGACAAAACATAAGAATGGAGGAAGATATATGATTTGGGAAGAGTTGAAAGACTCCCTGATTTTCACAGGGCTTCAGGCAGAGACATCAGACGATGTTATGAGGCAGTTGGGAGCGGCTTTCATAAATGAGGGGTATTGTAAAGAAACATATGTGGAAGCATTGATTGCCCGGGAAAAAGAATTTCCAACAGGGCTGGATGTGGACGGGATCGGGGTGGCTATCCCGCATACGGATGTAAGCCATGTGAACGAACCGGGAATTGCAATCGCGGTACTTACAGATCCGGTGACATTTATACAGATGGGGACGGATGACGAGATAACACAAGTGAAGCTGGTATTCATGCTGGCTGTAAAGGACCCGAATGCACATCTGGAAAATCTCCAGCAGATTATAGCAATCATTCAGGATACAGAAGTATTGAAAAAATTATTAGAAGTAACTGAGAAAAAAGAAATCATCGAAATCATAAAAGAGAAGGAGAATTCATTATGAAAAAGAAAGTTATCGTAGCATGCGGAGGAGCAGTGGCAACTTCAACAATCGCAGCAAATAAGGTCGTAGAGTTATGTAAGAAAAACGGGATTGACGTAGAAATCTGCCAGATCCGTATTTCAGAGATAGAATCCAATCTTCCGGGCACGAGCCTGATCGTTACAACATCTAAAGTAAAAAGAGACTATGGTGTGCCGCTGATTACCGGAATGCCTTTCATCTCCGGTGTAGGAGTGGAGAAGACAGAGGCCGCAATACTGGATGTATTGAAAGCCTGAGCCAAAATAGAATAATCTGGAGGATGAAGAATCATGTTGGAAATGATAGGAAATGGGATTAATTACATTATAGATATGGGAGCATCGGTTATGCTTCCGATTGTAATTGCAATTATCAGTGTTTGTTTAGGAATTAAAGTGGGCAAGGCAATCCGTTCCGGGCTTATGATCGGCGTCGGATTCGTGGGACTCAGCCTGATCGTAGATATGATGAATGCCCAGTTAGGGCCTGCGGCACAGGCAATGTCCGAGAGATTCGGGCTGTCCTTAAGCGTCGTTGATATCGGCTGGCCGGGGGCGTCTCCGATTACGTGGTCCTCTAATATCGCAACGGTTGCCATACCGGTTGCTATTCTGGTAAATATTATTATGCTCGTGACAAAGCTTACAAGAACAGTAAATATTGATATCTGGAATATCTGGCACATGACGTTTACAGGGGCTATCGCTTATGCGGTGACAGGCAATTTCTGGATTGGTATTCTCGGGGTTGCCGTACATGCAGCAATTGCTTATAAGCTGGGAGATATCTGGGCACCGCTCATGTCTGACTACTTCGAGCTGGATGGCCTGACGGTTCCCCACGGGACATCGGCTTACATGGCACCGGTTGCCTGTGTGATTGATGCTGTGATTGACAAGATTCCCGGTGTGAAGAAGATTGACCTGACAGCCGATACTCTTCAGGAAAAAGTTGGTGTGCTGGGCGAACCGATCGTAATCGGAGGGATACTCGGTGCAGTTGTAGGATTTCTGGCAGGCTACGGCCCGCAGGCCGCACTTCCGCTGGGTGTAAAGATGTCAGCTGTCATGGTGCTGATGCCGAAGATCGTAAAATGTATTATGGAAGGCCTGATGCCAATTTCAGAGAGAGCCAAAGAATTGATGAATAAAAGATTTGGTAACTCACAGTATTATATCGGCCTCGATCCTGCAATCCTGCTCGGGGATGCACAGGTAGTCACAGCCGGACTGATCTTTATCCCGCTGACTCTGCTGATTGCGGTAATCGTACCGGGTAATAAGGTGCTTCCGTTTGGCGACCTTGCAACAATTGGGTTCTTCATTGCGATTGCTGTAGCAGTACATAAAGGAAATCTTTTCCGCACATTAATCTCAGGAAGTGCAATTATGTTTATCACCATCTGGATTACAAACCAGACAATCCCGTGGCTGACGAAACTGGCCGTGACGACGGGATCCACAGACGGCAGCAGCCTGATGGCGGCGATGGATCAGGGCGGATGTCCGATTACATATATATTTACTCAGATCTTTGCAAGAGAGAATCTGGCAGGAATGGCGGTGATCCTGATCGGTTATATTTTCTGCATGGTCTTTGCAGTGCGCTGTTCCCGAAAAAGGGCAGCCGAATTGAATGAAGAAGCCTGAAAGGAGGTTTAAGCGGATGAAAGCAGGAGTTGTTCATGCAAAGAATGATATTCGTTATGAAGAGATTGAAAAACCTGTCCCGAAAGAGGGGCAGGTGCTGATTAAGGTAAAATATACGGGGATATGTGGTTCCGATGTGCCGAGGGTGAATGGAAATGCATGCCACTTTTTCCCGAATGTTCTCGGACATGAATTTTCTGGTATTGTGGAAGCCGTTGGAGAAGGTGTCACGAAAGTGGCTCCCGGCAGCAGGGTTGCAGGGGTCCCCCTTGTACCGTGCATGAAATGTGAGGACTGCCAGAAGGGAAATTACTCCCTGTGCAGAAATTACAGTTTCATCGGTTCCCGTGAATTTGGAAGTTTTGCGGAATATGTCGTGGTTCCGGAACAGAATGCGGTTCCTTTTGAAGACGCGGTATCCTTTGAACAGGGGGCGTTTTTTGAACCTGCGACGGTTGCACTGCATGGGTTAAAAAGGGTTCCCTATGAAGGCGGAAAGACGGTTGCCATTCTCGGCGGCGGGACTATCGGGATGTTTGTGATGCAGTGGGCGAAGATATTTGGCGCCAAAAAGACTGTTGTATTTGATATCGCTCAGGAACGGCTGGAACTGGGAAACAGGCTTGGTGCATCCGCAGGAGTGAATACGCTCGATGAGGATTTTATGGAAAAAGCGCTTGCCCTCACAGATGGAAAAGGATTTGACTATGTATATGAAACAGCCGGAAACACGGCTACTATGAAAATGGCATTCGCACTGGCCGCAAATAAAGCCCATGTCTGCTTTGTAGGGACACCGACAAAAGAGCTGAGTTTTTCTGTCGCAGAGTGGGAGAATATGAACCGGAAAGAATTTATGCTGACTGGATCATGGATGTCCTACAGTGCCCCGTTTCCAGGTGAGGAATGGGAGCTTGCGGCACATTATTTTAAAAGCGGAGCGTTAAAATTTGACGATTCCTTTATTTTCAGGAAGATGCCGCTCAGTCAGATTGCAGAAGCGTTTGAACTGTTTAAGACGCCGGGAACCGTGAAAGGCAAGATACTAATTGACAGCGAGAGGTAACAGATATGATTACGACAGTAACATTGAATGCATCCATTGATAAAGCATATTTCATGGACAGCAGGATTGAAAACGGGACCGTAATGCGTGTGGCCTCCTGCCGCAATACCGCGGGAGGCAAAGGCTTAAACGTGGCGCGTATCATAAAGATCTGCGGGGAAAACGTGCAGGCGGCCGGGCTGGCAGGGGGATTCAACGGCGCGTATCTGGAATCCATGCTGGAACAGGATGGGATTTCTAGACAGTTTGTACATATACAAGGTGAGACAAGAAGCTGCATCAATATTCTGGATGAAGGATATGGATCTACGGAATATCTGGAACCGGGGTGTCCTGTCACGAAAGAAGAGGAAGAAGCGTTTTTAAAACGCTTTCCTGAAATTATTAAGGATAGCAAAGTTGTAACCATATCGGGCAGTGTGCCACAGGGCGTTTCAAAGGATATTTATGAAAAAATGATCCGTTGTACAAAAGAAGCGGGCCGAAAGGTAATTCTGGATACGAGCGGAGAGCTTCTTAAAAACGGGCTTAAGGCCTGCCCGGATATGGTGAAGCCAAACAAGGATGAGATTGAAGCATTGTTTGGCATTCAGGTAAACGGTTTTGAGGATGTCGTCAGTTATGCCGGGAAAATCTATGGGATGGGAATCCCCTATGTAGTAATTTCTTTGGGAAGAGACGGGGCCCTTCTCGTCTGCAGTGAAGGCATCTTTCAGGGAAGGCCGCCGGAAGTAAAGGCAGTCAATACCGTGGGATGCGGGGATTCGATGGTAGGCGCCTTTGCGGTGGCTTTGGAAAGAAACTACGGTCCGCAGGAAGCACTGAAATTTGCAGTGGCAACTGCGACGGCGGCTGCGCTCTCCCCGGGGACCGGAAGCTTTGAGGAATCAGTGCAGCAGGAACTGGCTGGCCGGATACAGATAGAAACGATAGAAAGTAAGGTCAGGATATAAGAAAGAAATGAGGTAGAAAAATGCCATTAGTGACAACAAAGGAATTATTACTGGATGCGCAGGCAAATGGATATGCTGTCGGCGCATTCAATGTAGAGAATATGGAAATGGTGCAGGCGGTGGCAGCGGCGGCAGAGGAACTTAGATCCCCGGTCATCATGCAGACCACGCCTTCCACGGTCAGGTATGCCGGTCTGGATTATTTTTATGCAAATGTCAAGGCAGCGGCAGAGAAGGCAGGCGTCCCCATTGTCATGCATCTGGATCACGGCAGCAGCTATGAACTCGCCATGCAGGCATACCGAACCGGATATACTTCGATCATGATAGACGGGTCACACGGAAATTTTGAGGAAAATATAGAGGTCAGCAGGGCCGTGGCCAATGCCTGTCATCCGTCAGGAATCCCGGTGGAAGCGGAACTGGGAAAAGTCGGCGGAAAAGAAGATGATTTGGAAGCAGGGGAGGGGAATCCGTATACAGACCCAGATGAAGCGGCGCGTTTTGTAGAATTGACAAAAGTAGATTCACTGGCAGTTGCAATCGGGACGGCACACGGAGTTTACAAAGGAATTCCGAAGCTGGATGTGGAGCGGCTTTCCGAGATCAGGCAGGCTGTTTCCATTCCATTGGTCCTCCACGGGACATCCGGGGTTCCGGATGAAACGGTGCAGGAGTGTATCAGAAGGGGAATCTGCAAAGTGAATTATGCCACGGATCTGCGGATTGCATTTACAAAGGGCGTACGGTCCGTGTTCGATACTGACCCGGATACGATTGATCCCAAAAAATATAATGCGGCAGGCAGGGAACAGGTTAAGCAGTATGTAATGGAGAAAATAAAAGTCTGCATGAGCCAAAACAGGGCGTAATGCCAGCAGCAGTAGGTTATCACTGGATAACTTTACTACTGCTTTTTTCTTTCATCTTTTCTTTTTACATAAATAATGGTAAGATAATATTCACAGGCAATGGCATAGTGGGAGGGCAGGTATGGAAGGGAAAAATTCAAAATGGCTCATACCGGGGACTGCGTTTGTTATTATTATTTTAGTGATTATATGGCTGGGGCGTGACTTTGTCTCGGGCACCCAAAAGGATGTGGACGAACAGAACCGGCAGTATCTGACTGAACTGGCAATCCAGAGTGCCCAGGCAATTAAGAATACAGTCAGCATGCAGTTGGAAAATATCGAGTCCATTGCGAATATTATTGGCAATCAGGATGAATTCAGTATGGATTACACGATGAGTGTATTGGATGCAGAGTTCCACAGCAGCAACTTTAAGAGGCTTGCCTATATCCCGCCGGATGGATATGCTGTTTCGACAGACAGTGAAGTATTCAGCGTACAGGACAGGGAGTATTATCATAAAGCTTTGAATGGAGAAAGCAATGTTTCTGATGTGATCGTTGATAAGATCGGGGGAGGGTATATTAATGTCTATGCGGTGCCGCTCTATCATGCAGAGAAATTAACCGGGGTGATTATAGCAACAAACGAGACGGACTTATTCTCAGAGATTCTTAATTTCCGTACTTTTTATGGAGAGGGGTATTCCTATATCATACAGAAAGACGGAACACCAGTAGTATTTAGTGCAGGAAAAGCGGATTTCCGCCAATTTGATAATTTGTTTGCGGAGCTTGACAAAAGCGGGGTGGAAGAATCTGAGATCGCCCAGATGAAACAGGATATGGAACAGAACGATGACGGCATTATAGAGTATAGTATGGATGATGTTCCGACAGTAGGGGCCTACAGAAAGATCGGTATTAACGACTGGTATGTTGTAACTGTTGTGCCAAGGGCATCGGTCTATGAGAATACGGATCGTATCGTCGTACGAAACCGCCAGATGGCGATGATTACTACAGTGCTTCTCACGGCGCTGTGCGTGCTGATTGTATTGCAGAATTATAAAAGTGATAAGAAACTCTCTTATCTGGCATATGTGGATTCATTTACCGGGGGCAATAACCTGAACAGATTCAAGATGCTTGCAGCCAGAAGAATCGAAAAGGGAGTTGATTCCCTGTATATGGTCTGGGTGGATATCGATAATTTTAAATTAATTAATGATATGTATGGATATCAGGAAGGAGATGCCATCCTGCTCGATATGAACAGGATGATATCGGAGATCATATCAACGGATGATATATACGGGCGTATGAGTAATGACAATTTTCTGTGTCTGGTATGCTGTAAAGATGATGAAGAGGTAAGGAACAGAGATGCATGTTTCCGGGAGCGTTTCCGGGAGCAGCAGAATAACCGTGGAAAACGGTATAATGTTATATTTACGACAGGTGTTTACAAGATTACGCCGGATGAGACTGATATCGGGAAAATCATCGACCGTACGACAATGGCCCACCGCAGGGCAAAGCAGATGAACAGCGAATGTAAGATCTGCTTCTACAATGATACTATGAGAGAAGAAGCTGTGCGTATCAAGGATATAGAGGACGTTATGCACGGAGCCCTCGGTAGAAAGGAATTTCAGGTTTACCTGCAGCCAAAGTGTAATATGAATACCGGAGCCATTGAAGGTGCAGAGGCACTTGTGCGCTGGATGAGGGACGGCAGGGTGATGTACCCGTCGGATTTTATCCCGGTGTTTGAAAGAAACGGATTCATTGTGAATCTGGATCTGTATACACTGGAAGAGGTATGCCGAATGCAGAGATACTGGCTGGATATGGGATTCAATCCGCCTGCTGTTTCCGTGAACCAGTCAAAACCTCTGGTTTACGGGAAAGATTATGTACAGAAAGTACTTAATATTGTCCGCAGATACGACCTGCCGCCGAATCTGATTGAAATTGAACTGCTGGAAAGCCTGATACATGACAATATCGATGCATTGCAGAAGATAACAGAAGAACTCGGGCAGAACGGGATACTTGTTTGTATTGATGATTTTGGCAGTGGCTATTCATCGCTGAACCTGATCAAGGATATTTGTGCAGATGTGCTGAAGATAGACAGGGCATTTTTAAATAATGCAGAGACCAACCAGCGTGCATGGATTGTTCTAAAGAATGTGGTCGAGCTGGCGAAGGGGCTTGACATGTCAGTTGTAGTCGAAGGTGTGGAGACGGAAAATCAGGCAGCGCTTCTGAAAGAGGTAGGGTGTACCACGGCGCAGGGGTATCTGTATGCTAAACCGATGCCTGTTTCCGAATATGAGAAGCGGATAAAGAATAATAGAGAGCAAAACGAATAGATTGATAAAAAACGAACGGAGGAGCCCATCGTCATAGCTCCTCCATTTTTTTCATGATCATGTCATAAAATATCTGCTGAGTTTCACTTTTTTCTCCCTGCGGGCGGATTAGTGTCTCCAGAATCAAACCGTCCTTCAGCAGAACGGTCTTGCTGCTGTAGCTTGCAAGCTTAGGATCGTGCGTCACTAGAATAATCGTCTTTCCCATATCCCCGTTAATCTCCTCCAGTGCGTGAATAACGATCTCCCCGGACTGGCTGTCGAGATTACCGGTAGGTTCATCAGCCAGAATGATATCCGGGTTATTAATCAGCGCGCGGCAGATTGCTGCCCGCTGCTTTTCCCCACCGGACAGCTCACCGGGATATTTCCCGGCCAGATGCAGGATATCGAAATGTTCCGCCAATTCTTCCATCCGTGCCTGCATGGTCTTTGTGTCCTTTTTGTCCAGAATCATAGGAAGCTTGATGTTCTGTGCAACGGTCAGACAATCCATCAGCCGGGCATCCTGATGCACATAACCGATCTGGCGGCGCCGGATATCAGCGAGCTGGGAATCCCATAAATCTTCCGAATCCTCACCCCGGAAATAAACCTTTCCATCCGTCGGCCTGTCTACCAGCCCCAGAACCTTCAGAAAAGTACTCTTTCCTCCGCCGGAACGCCCCATAATCGTAATAAACTCCCCTTCACCAGCAGAGAAACTGATTCCCTTTAAAACTTCTATCTTACCGTCATTGTAATCTCTTTCCAGATCCTTAACCTCAATAATAGTCTCCATACCTGCCTCCGGTCCGTTTCCTGAATTTAAACAGAAAACATATACTGAAATAACTATAACACGTTTACAGGTCAAACTTCAAGAAAATCGAAAACAAGAGAGCGCTTTGGGTTCGTGGGAGGATGTGGACGCCGATGGCAACGCAAGTCCAGAATCCGGCGGGGCAGTCTCTGTTGGCTTAAAGTCCATTAATTAGTCCTTAATTGCTATGACGCTTACGGGGCATCCGTCTGCTGCTTCTTTTGCCCCTTCTTCGGTATCTGAATTGACTTCACTGATTACCTCGGCGAGTCCGTCGTCTGCCATACTGAATACTTCCGGGCATGTTCCGGCGCAGAGTCCGCATCCGATACATCCATCTCTGTCAATGATTGCTTTCATGTAATAGTTCTCCCTTCAAAATGATACACGGCACTTCTGTATATAAAACGAAATAGTATACAGTTAAATGGCGTGTTCAGATATAGTATACCCAGTATATGGAAAGTTATAAAAAGGAATGAAAGGATATAGGCCTGTATATAGAAAAACGTTAACATTTTCAGGAAACCCGTAAGCAGTAACGCAAAAACAGCAGGTTCCTGATTCGGGGAATCCTGCTGTTTTATCCATTTAAATGTTTCTTATTCATTTTTTATTATCGTCTGGTACGGTCGGGAATGTAGATGTGTCCGTTTAATGCGGAAAGGCCTCCGAGGATGCACTCCTGATTGTCTAAGATATATTTGACAAAACGTTCTTTTAAAGAAGGTTTCTTTTTATAGTTTACGGAAGCATTTTCCCTAGTCATTGCTGCTGTACATGTATTGCTCATGATATAATCTCCTTTCGATCTTTTAGAATTCTTGATTACAGTAATTATATTATCACATGCATTTTTCGGTTATTAGATAAGTTTTTGACTTTTTATTAGGGCGGAATTGACATAGAAGTTACTGCTCTGGATTGAGAATGGCGGAAATAAG
This sequence comes from Clostridium sp. AF19-22AC, assembly GCF_003479085.1. Lineage (NCBI taxonomy): Bacteria > Bacillati > Bacillota > Clostridia > Eubacteriales > Clostridiaceae > Clostridium > Clostridium sp. AF19-22AC. The sequence continues at coordinate 61,788 of NZ_QUGN01000006.1, forward strand.
GATATGGTGGTATAATATGGTATTAATGGAGTACAGGTAAAACGCGGGTGCCGGAGAAAAATATATTTTTGCAGCCGGCATTATAATATGGAAAAGAAAGAGGGATTGCTGCTATGGTTAATATTGACCAGGAGTTATGTATAGGGTGCAGGGCCTGTGAGGAGGATTGTGCCGGCGATGTAATCATTGTGAAGGACGGGAAGGCAGAAGTTACGAAACGCTGTATTGAGTGCGGACACTGTGTGGCATTGTGTCCTGTCTGTGCGGTGTCAATTCCGGAATATGATATGGATGATGTGGAAGAATATCATCCCGGGACTTTTCATGTAAACCCGGAGAATATGCTCCATGCGGTAAAGTTCAGGAGAAGTATCCGCAGATATAAGCCCGCCAAAATAGAAAAAGATAAGGCGGGGCGTATTCTGGATGCCGGCAGGTATTCTGCCACGGCTAAAAACCAACAAGGGTGTACATTTACGTTTGTCCAGGATGGGATGGATGAATTCCGGAAACTGGTATGGGAAGTGATGCCGTCCATTGTGGAACGGTTAAAAAAAGAGGCGCCTCTGTATGGCAGGGTTTTTGGATTGTTTTATTCACAGTGGAAGGCAAATCCACAAAAGGATAAACTGTTATTCAATGCTCCGGCATTTCTCGTGATAACATCAGACAACCAGCTGGATGGAGGGATTGCTGCGGCGAATATAGAAAATGTAGCAGCAGCCGAGGGGGTCGGGGCCCTATATAACGGGTATATGATGCGAATTATCAGTAAAAGCCCGGAATTGAAGGAATGGCTCGGCATTGGTGATAAACCTGTGGCGTGCTGTATGCTTCTTGGCTATCCGGCAGTTACATATTTAAGGACGGCTCCGAGGAAGAAGGGCGACATTATCTGGAAATAAAACTGGTAAATGAAAAACAGCAGGTTCCCTGATTGAGGAGTACCTGCTGTTTATTCTTTCTTCTGTTTTTTGACTGCTTTTTCCCGATTCATATTCGTTCACACTATCTGTCGGAATATCTTGATGGGATATAAATACCGCCGTTCAATGATACGAGACCGGAACAGATCATTTCACTGTTTTCAGATAAGTATTTTTTAATACGTTCACGTAAAGTAGCCTTCTTCTCGTAGTTTACAGAAGTCCTTGTATTCATTGTTGCTGCACATGTGTTACTCATATTGCATTCTCCTTTCATTATTGACATTTCCTTTTGACAGTTATAATGATATCATGCGTGTTTAAAGGATGTTAGATAAGAATTTGACTTTTTATTATGTCAAAATTGACATTGCTTGAATAGTCTGATATGGTAGGAACATAAAAGTTTACCGGAAGGGAGGAATTAAGAAATGTTATATGAACCGTTATACAGGCTGGAGAAGACAGGGATTGACATTCAGTATCATACAAATAAGGGGAAATATGTTCCGGCTCACTGGCATGCAGCGGTGGAACTGATCTATATACTGAACGGTATTGGCAATGTAATCTTTGACGGGAAGGATCATCCTATGGTGGCCGGAGAGTTTATGCTTGTTGACTCTAACCAGATTCATGAGATGAAGTGTGCCAAGGCATCTATGATGGTGGTTATCCAGTATTCAAAAAACCGGATGAAAAACTATGTGGAGGATATTGATGAAATGCAGATCTCATGTACAAGGGAAAATCTGGAAAAGGAGAAGCTGGAGGCATACCTTGATATATGTAATCTGTTAAAACGTCTTCCCCCGCTCTATGTTACACAGCCCCTGGGGTATTATCTCCAGAGTCAGGCAATTGCTATGGAGGTCCTGTTTGAGGTAATCAACCATTTTGCAGAACGCAGGCCGGATTCTGCGGTTACTGAGAAAGATTCTGGTCTGGACCGTCTTGCCGAGATTACAGATTATATAGAAGAACATTATAAAGAACAGATTCTGCTTGAAGACATTTCTTCTCATTTTTACCTGAGCCGCGAGTATTTCAGCAGATTTTTCAAAAAGAATATGGGGGTTACGTTCTCCAGATATGTGAACCAGGTCAGGCTGATGCATATTTATTATGATATCTGTAATACAGGTGATGGGATTATGGAACTGGCAGAAAAACATGGCTTCACGAATTATAAATTGTTTAACCGGATGTTCCATGAGATATACGGATGTTCTCCGAGAGAGGTGCGGCAGAAGTAGGCTTTTGTCTGACTCCTGCCGGTTATTTAAACTGCTATCTTCTTTTTGTATTCTATTCCCCACTCGATCATGGAGTCCAGTATCGGTTTCAGACTCAGCCCTGTCTCTGTCAGGGAATATTCTACCTTTGGGGGTACTTCCGGGTAAACCTTTCTGCTTATGAGGCCGGAAGCCTCCATAGAACGGAGATTGCTTGTAAGGACTTTCTGGCTGATGCCGCCTACAGAACGCTTCAGTTCATTAAACCGTTTTGTCCCGCCCAGAAGATCTCTGATAATCAGCACTTTCCACTTATCTCCGATTAGCTGCAGTGTTGTTTCTACAGGACATTCCGGGATCTTGTTCACTTTTTCCATCTTAAATTACCTCCTTTAGGTTTCCCACGTTATTTCATTTAGTAAATCATACCATGAACAATCATAATAATACAATAGTATCTGATAGATACTAAGAAACTTTATTGTGCGTACTTTACGTTTGGAACCTGAAAAACTATTATATTAGTGTAACAATAACACAGCTTCATTTTACATAAACGAGAAATAAAATGTATTTCAGGGAAGGGAAGGTACTTTTTATGAATGAGAAAGCCAGAAAATATGTAGATATGTTCCGTCAGGTCAAGATTGCATCCGCAGCTACTGTGGATGAGGACGGACATCCTCACAGCAGGATTATTAATATCATGATTGCATCAGATGAAGGAATGTACATTGTAACATCCGCAGGGAAACCTTTTTATGAGCAGCTTGTTCAATCAGGGGAGATTGCGTTGAGCGCTATGTGTCCTGACTGCCAGTCTTTGAAATTTGAAGGCGGGATAAAAAAAGTGGGTAAGGAATGGCTTGAGAAAGTGTTTGTAGATAATCCGGGAATGAATGAGGTTTATCCGGGAGAAACGAGGCTGATTCTGGATGCATTTCTCATTTATGAAGGAAGCGGGGAATGGTTTGACCTGCTACACCACCCGATCAACAGAGAAACATTTTCCTATGGAACAGAAGAAGTCAGGGCTGGTTTCCAAATAATGGACAACTGCATTGGCTGCGGGAGCTGTATAAATGTTTGTCCGCAGGGATGTATTTCTGAAGGAATACCGTTTCATATTGAAGCGGAGCATTGTCTGCACTGCGGAGCATGCAGGGAAGTATGTCCGGCGGATGCGGTCAGAAAGCTACATTAAAGAGAATGTGGAAAAGAACATATATTCGAATATTTTCTTGCTTTCAGGAAGGAGATGTTTTATACTACACTTACAGTCTGTTGTCGATTTATAAGATATTTGGATGAACAGACACATCATAGCGGGATTTCTGCAGATAATATTCAGAAGTGCCGTGAAGTATTTTGACAGATAAGCCTGTCATCTTATTTCATACGAGGAAAGTACATCCTATATGAAGAATTACGAAAGACAGAGGAACTGGTTGAATGAATGAAGTTTTGACAAATATACAGTCATATTTTTCGAACCGTATGGATGAATACCTGACCTGTCTGTGGGAACATATCAGTATCAGCCTGATGGCTCTGGTTGTCGCTATGCTGATAGGAATTCCTTTGGGATACCTGTGCATCAGGTATGGGAAGTCCAGAAGATGGATCGTCGGTGTGTTTCAGGTTCTGCGCATTATTCCAAGCCTGGCCGTCCTGATCCTGCTGATCCCGGTTATGGGAACCGGTGTCAGGCCTGCAATGACAGCACTTGTGCTTCTGGCTGTGCCGTCTATACTGATGAACACGGCGGACGGGTTTGAGAATGTCCCGGAGTTTATGCTGGAGACTGCGGCCGGAATGGGAATGACAAAGAGACAGATATTCTGGAAGGTGAAAGTACCTCTTGCCATGCCGTCCATACTGACCGGGGCAAGAACGGCTATGGTAGAGATCATAGCCAGTGCCACGATTGCGGCCAAGATAGGGGCAGGCGGACTGGGCGGGATTATTTTGACGGGCCTGGGACTTTACAGGACGGACCTGCTGCTGATAGGCGGGATCTCGGTTGCGGTACTTTCTATTCTGACAGGAGTGTTCTTTAACCTGTTGGAAAAGCAGCTTATGAAATATAAATATACAGAAAAAGGAGAAAAAAAGAATATGAAATCAAGAATGAAAAGACTGACGGCAGCGTGTCTGTGCATAGTCATGCTGTTATCACTGACGGCCTGCGGGAACAAAAAGGATGCAAAAACAGGCGGAGATACATCAAATAAGAAAAGCACGGTAATCCGGGTGGGGTCAAAGGATTTTACCGAGGGTATGATCGTATCAGAAGTGTATGCGCTTGCGCTGGAGGACGCGGGATATGAAGTGGAGCGTGTGTTCGATATTGCAGGTTCGGTTATCCATACATCTATTGTAAATGATGAGATCGATATGTACCCGGAATACACGGGAACCGGGCTTCTTTCTGTTCTGGATATGGATTTGATTACGGATCCGCAGGAAGTATATGATACTGTGAAAGATGAGTATGAAAAGCAGTTCCAGCTGACGTGGCTGGATTATTCTAAGGCGAATGACGGGCAGGGGCTCGTAATACGGACGGAAGTGGCAGATAAACTGGGAATCAAGACAATCTCCGACCTACAGAAGCATGCCTCCGAGCTGCGTTTTGCCTCTCAGGGAGAATTTAATGAGAGAGAAGACGGAATTCCAGCGCTGGAAAAGGCTTATGGTAAATTTGACTGGAAGTCCTCTAAAGTATATGACGGCGGTCTGAAATATGAGGTGCTCTCAAAGGATGAAGCAGATGTGACCCCTGCTTACACAACAGAGGGCCAGCTTGCAAATAAAGACAAGTTTACACTGCTTGAGGATGACAAGATGGTATGGCCGCCTTATAATCTTGCCCCTGTTGTGCGGGACAATGTGCTTGAGGCGAACCCCGATATCGCAGATATTTTAAATGGAATCAGTGCGAAGATGGATACAGAATCCGTTACAGCCCTGAATGCAAAAGTTGATGTGGATAAAGAAGAGTATGAAGATGTTGCTCTGGACTATTACGAGTCGATAAAATAGGAGGACGCCCAGATGTCAGTACCGGCAATTGAATTCCGGGATGTTAGTAAAAAATTTAATGGATCAGGGTACTATGCGGTAGACCATGTATCATTTTCTGTAGAGGAAGGGGAATTCATTACTATATTGGGTTCATCCGGCTGCGGTAAGACGACACTGCTGAAGATGGTCAACCGCCTATATGAACCGGAAGCAGGAAAGATCTTCTTATTTGGAGAGGATACCTCTGGCCTTAATGTTGTAAAGCTGAGGAGGCGGATTGGATATGTGATCCAGCAGACCGGGCTGTTCCCCCATATGACGATTGAAGAAAATGTGGCAACAGTCCCGAAGCTTCTGAAGTGGGATAAGGAGAAGACAAAGAAAAGAGTGAGGGAACTCCTGAAAATGGTGGGGTTAGACCCGGAAGAATTCTGCGGCCGATATCCCTCACAGCTTTCCGGAGGGCAGCAGCAGAGGGTAGGACTTGCAAGGGCACTTGCGGTGGAGCCGAAGATCATGCTTTTGGACGAACCTTTCGGCGCGGTAGATGCCATTACGAGAATCGGCCTGCAGGAGGAACTGCTCCGGCTTCACGGCGGACTGAAGAAGACGTTCCTTCTTGTAACGCATGATATACATGAGGCGTTTAAGCTGGGAACAAAGGTCATGATCATGAATGAAGGGAAGATATGCCAGTTCGATACCCCGCAGAATATTATCCGGAATCCGGCGGACGGGTTCACTGCCGCGCTGATCCGGTCTGCCAGAGAGCAGGAAAAGCTGTGGGAGGGATATGTATGAGCGGCATGATGAAGTACCTGTCAAGGCATTACGATGATCTTCTGGAAGCGCTTCTGGAGCATCTGGAGCTGGTAGTCGTAACCCTTGTTTTTTCCCTGCTGATCGCTGCGGTACTGACTGTTGCGGCGGTGTATTCGAGAAGGGCGGGAGAATATATGATTCAGGCATTTTCTGTACTTTATTCCGTACCGAGTCTGGCGCTGTTTGCCCTGCTGATTCCGGTTACCGGTTTGGGTAAGACAACGGCGGAGATTGTTTTGATTGCATATAATCAATATCTGCTCCTGAGAAATTTTATATCCGGGCTTTACCAGGTTGATCCTGCAGTTATCGAGGCAGCTGAAGGGATGGGGATGAGGCGCCTGCAGGTGCTCTGGAAGGTGCGCCTGCCGTTGTCTAAAAAAGCCTTTTTCACAGGGATACAGCTTGCGGTTGTATCAACGATCGGGATAGCCACTATTGCAGCCATGATCAATGCGGGAGGTCTCGGGACAATCCTGTTTGACGGTCTGCGTACACTGAATATCTATAAGATCATAGCAGGAAGTGTACTGTCGGCGGGACTCGCCCTAGTTATCAACGGGGTGTTCAAGGCAGTGGAGAAGCGGATGTGAAAAGACGGAGATTACAGCTCCTTTTTCCACGTCCCGTCTCTGTGCATGCTGACAATCCCACGAATGCCGCAGTCTACCATCTCTTCAATGGCGGATTCGGTATAGAAAGCCATATGCTGCGTCATGGCTACATTTGGAAACTGCCTTAAGTACGCCATATCCCGGTTGGCTATGATGTCGTTGATTCTGCTCTCGTGATAGATGGAACGCTCATCTTCAAACACATCCAGGCCGAGGGCACCGATTTTCTGGGATTCTATGCCGTGTATCAGTGTTTTCCGGTCCATGAGTTCTCCGCGGGAAGTGTTGATCAGGATTACACCGTCTTTCATATGAGAGAGTGTTTCCCTGTTGACCATATACTTTGTAGACTCCGTAAGGGGAAGATGAAACGTGATGATATCACTTCTGGTATACAATTCTTCAAGTGAGACAAATTCAGCATACTCCTCTAATTCCTGGCGGGGAGTGCGGTTATAGGCGAGAATCCTGCACCCGAAGCCGCTCAGTGAACGAATAACGGTCTGCCCGATCTGCCCGGTCCCGACCACGCCGACTGTCATGCTCTTCAAGGTCCTGCCGCGCAGGCCGTTCAGAGAATAGTCATTTACATTCTGGCGGTATACGGCCGGTTTATACTTGCGCAGGACAAGAAGCATCAGCATAATCGTAAAATCAGCAACACTCTCCGGTGCGTATTCCGCATTTGAGATGTGTATCCCTATCTTTTTAGCGTAATTAACGTCTATGTGATTGTATCCAATCGTTCTTGTAGAAAGGTATTTTACCCCCAGTTCCTTTAAACGGTCCAGCACTTCCGGGCTGATCCTGCTCATTCCAAGCGTTGTTACACCGGCATATCCGGCACATTGGTCAACCGTATCCAGATTCAGTATGTCCGGAAGAAGCGTGACTTCGGCAGCCAGATCCCCGGCAGCCTTCTTAAAAATATCTTTTTCGTCATCCCTGACTTCAAAAGCCAGTATCCTGATCGTATTTTGTTCCATAAAGAGGGTCCTCCTGCAATGTGATAAATATTTGATTTCCCTATTTTAGAAAAATAAAGAGGGCTTGTCAAACACACGGGGGAACGCGTCAAAGTGGTAAATCATAACCAGCGAACGAGCTTTCGTATCGTGAGCGGATAACAGGATGCGGCCTGCTCGTTGTTTTCTGCATCACAGGTAAAGGACCAGTCCTGCCATTCCGCTGATGAGCATGACAAGCACGGGATTCAGTTTCCACTTGCGCAGAACGAGGAGCACGATGGAGAAGACCGCCAGTGCAGTCCAGTTCATCAGGGATATGACATTTTTGATTTCCAGTGCCTGTGTTCCCCAAAATGCAATCGAGATAATGGTCACGGCTGCCGAGATAATGAGGCCTAAAGATGCCGATTTTAGCCCCTTTAGTACTTCAAATACATAGGAAGATTCTTTGTGCTTTTGAAAAAAGCGATGCAGAAACAGACAGATAATCACGCCACAAAGCACACAGCCAAGCGTTGCTGCGACTGCCCCGACGATGCCTCCGATCTGGATTCCGACGAATGTGGCTGTGTTTACTGCCAGTGGCCCGGGTGTCATCTGGGAAATTGTGATGATATCCGTGAACATTTTAGGGCTGATGCTGCCGGAGCGTTTAACGACTTGTTCCTGGATCAGGGGAATGATTGCGTAACCGCCGCCGATACTGAGAAGTCCAATTTTTAGAAACACCCAGAACAGACGAAAAGCTGTATTCATTTTGCACCTCTCTTTCTACGGAAAACCTGCACAATGCAGAAAAAGCAGCAGACAATCAATATGAGGGCCACATTGATATGCAGGAAGAAATTTGCGAGAAAGGCGGCCGGGATCATCATGGTAAGGAAAAGGGAGCGCTCTTTTACGATCATGGCACACATATCGGCAACTAAATCAACCATGAGGGCGGCCACACCGGCCTCCATTCCTTTTAAAACGGCAGCAACGACCGCGTTGGAGATAAAAGCAGTGTAGAAGGCTGACACTATGCCGAGAATGAGCAGTGGCGGAAGAACCGCCGCTATGCAGCTGATCAGGACACCTGTCATCCCCGCAACGTGATATCCTGCAAGAGCGGATAAATTGATAGCGATTGCGCCGGGGGCAGACTGGGCGACTGCGGCCATATCCATCAGTTCTTCTTCCGTAAAATATCGTTTTTTCCACACAAAAAAACGGCGCACCATAGGTACAACCACATAGCCGCCGCCAAATGTGAAGGTGCTGATAAATAGATTGACCGCTAACAGCCATAAATGAGTATTTCTGTTCTTCATGAATAAAGTATCCTTTCTATGCATTGATTTGCGTATTGCCATAAGTATAGCGCTTGTAGTGGAATCTGTAAAATGATATAATTTTACCGTTACCATCAATTTTACTCATGTTGTTGAGGTGTATATGAATATTAGATATTTAGAAATTATGGAAGCAATTGCAGAGACCGGTTCTTTTACAGGCGCCGCTAAAAAGCTGTTTATTACACAATCAGCGGTATCGCATGCCGTGGCAGAATTAGAGGCGAAAGCTGGAACGGCCCTTTTCGAGCGCCGGCCAAAGGGAGTGGAAGTCACGCCATGCGGCAGGTCTCTTCTGGAAGAATCACGGGGGATACTGATTGCCAGCAGAAATCTGGACAGGCGGATCTCTCATTTAGAGGAGAACACGCCAATCCATGTCGTTTCCAGCATTACGATTGCCTCATTTGTGCTGCCTCAAATACTGAACCAATTTCGTGCAGTATATCCTGAACAGCAGATTTTTGTCAGAGTTGCAAGTGCGAAGGCGGTCCTTGATATTTTACAGCGTGGGGATGCGGATGTTGCTTTTTGGGAAGGCGCTGCGCCGAAAGGTGATTTTGAAACAATTACACTGGGGTCTTACCTGCTGCGGGCAGCCTGCTCACCGGGGTTTTCTGTTTCCAGACAGTCCGCTACCCTGCGGCAGCTATGCGGATATCCTTTGCTTCTGAGGGAACAGGGAAGCGCAGTCCGTGATACATTTGACCATATGCTTGTGGCGGCAAATCTGAAAGCAGAGCCGGTTTGGGAAAGCGTTAATTCACTTACACTGGCCAAAGCAGCAGAAGCTGGAATGGGAATTACGGTCCTGCCGGAAAAACTATTACTTGATTCCGTGGAGGCTGGGCGGCTGCGTTTCCTCCAAATAGAAGGTATTGAAATGGAAAATCAAATGCTGGTATTGCTTCATAGGAACAAATATGTTACAAAGCCACTCCAGCTTCTGTTAGAGAACATCAAAATTGGCAGCATAGCATCTGTACTGTAAATGTTCACATAAAATTTTAAATTTATAAAATTGACTTTTGGGATTCTAATTGATAAAATATGTATGTCGAGTGGCAAAAAGCGTAAATCCAGATTCGGGATTTACGTTTTTTTTGGTTGTGGCAGCTTTCCGAAAAAGACTCCGGGCGGCAACTGTTCATGGTTCTGAACAGTTGCTCCAAATTTATATTATCAGGAGGTTGTAATGGAAAAACGAGAAATTAAGAACAGGTTAAAAGCATTCCGAAAGAGAGGTGTGAGTAATGGAACAGAAATCTAACGCTTATCTGGAAACGGAAAAAATCGGAGTGTTAATGAGGAAATATGCGGTCCCTTGCGTGATCTCTCTCTTAGTAGCCGCCTTATACAACATTGTGGATCAAATCTTTATTGCTAATGCGGATTATCTTGGATCATACGGCAATGCGGCCAATACTGTTGTTTTCCCGCTGACTGTTGTTGCGCTGGCAGTTTCGGTTATGATCGGTGACGGGTGCTGTGCATTTGTAAGTATCAGTCTCGGTGCAGGCAGAAAAGACAATGCACATCGGAGTATCGGCAATGCAGTGCTGCTTTGTATAATCAGCAGTATGATACTGGCTGCCGTTTACTTTATTTTTCAGGACCAGATACTCATTCTATTTGGCGGACAGGTAAATGCGGAGACCTTTGCCTATTCGAAAGAATATTTTACCTATATTACGATCGGCGTGCCGTTCTACATGTTCGGGCAGGCATTGAATCCGGTTATCCGGTCCGACGGAAGCCCGAAGTTTGCCATGTTATCTACTCTGGCCGGGGCGGCAGTGAATATGATACTGGATCCTGTTTTCATCTTCGGATTTAAGTGGGGGATGATGGGGGCCGCGGCCGCTACCGTGGCGGGACAGGTACTGACAGCTGTTCTGGCAGTCTGGTATCTCTGCCACATGAAGGCTGTTAAGCTGGGCAGGGACAGCTTTAAAATCAGGGGGAGCCTGTTGAAACGGTTCCTGCCTCTGGGAGTCTGCAGTTTTTTATCACAGATTTCGCTCGTGCTTTGTATGGCCGCAGTACAGAATATGATTCTTAAGTACGGTGCCGGAGATGAGATATTCGGCCAGACGCAGTATGCACAGATTCCGATGGCTGTAGTAGGGATTGTCATGAAATTCTTCCAGATTGTTATTTCTGTATCTGTCGGCATGGCGGCAGGCTGTATCCCGGTTGTCGGATATAATGTGGGGGCGGGCCGCAGGGACCGGGCGGGAAATATCCTGACTTACCTGCTGGCTGCCGAAGCCGCAGTGGGGGCTATTGCCTTGCTGATTGTGGAAACATTTCCGCGCCAGCTGATTGCTGTTTTTGGCGCGGCAAATGAGAGTGTTTATTATACGGATTTTGCAGTGAAGAGTTTCCGGATATATCTCTGTATGATCGTATTTGCATGTGTGAATAAAGCAACTTTTATTTACCTTCAGTCACTGGGGAAGGCAATGCTTTCTACTATACTGTCCATGATAAGGGAGGTTATCTTTGGCATCGGTTTTGCGCTTATCCTGCCGGCTTTCTTTGGCCTGGACGGGGTATTGTATTCCATGCCGGTTTCGGATATCCTGACATTTTTAATATCTGCGGTGGTAATAAGGAACACCTACAAGGCGCTGGCGCCTGAAAACGAAGCGGTTATAGGGACGGGAAACGAAGTTATAAAAAGTCAGGTATAAAACGTTGACATTTAGAAATTCTCATGTTAAAATGTTAGATGTCAAACAGTTGAATGTATGACAGTTCGACTTCAAACTAACAGAGGGATGGAAATGAAAGAAAAAAAGTATATGGGAAGAGAGCTCCGGGTGCTGGATAATCTGATCAAGCGTTTTATTGATAATCAGATGAACAAGGTAAAGATTAACCGCATTACAGGCTCAAATGGATGGATTATCGGATATCTCAGGGATCATGAAGGAGAACCGGTATACCAGAAGGATCTGGAGTGTGAGTTCAATATAACGAGGTCTACTGCATCGAAGGTAGTAAATCTGATGGTTGAAAAGGGCCTGATCACACGTGAAAGCGTGCCGGGGGATGCAAGACTGAAGAGACTGCTCCTGACACCAAAGGCGATTGCACTTGGCGAAGAGATGGAACGGAACCGTGATCTTGTGGAGGCCCGGATCGTCAAAGGATTCTCCGATGAAGAACTGGAACAGTTTTATTCCTATATTGATAGAATTATAAAGAATGTAAGCGAAGGATGAGCCGGCAGATGCCGGCTTCCTTTTTCCTGAAGAAGTTTGATGTCGTACAATATAGATAAGGAGGTTGTGAAATGATTAAAACATTGGCAAAAAGTATCAGAGAATATAAAAAAGATTCCATTCTGACTCCCATACTGGTATCACTGGAAGTAGTAATGGAAGTAATCATTCCGCTGCTGATGGCGAACCTGATTGATTATGGTATCGATGAAGGTAATATGGGGTATATATGGAAAATGGGGATTACCCTTCTAATAGCAGCGTTTCTCTCCCTGTTTTTCGGAGCAGCGGCAGGAAAGACCGCGGCATATGCGTCTGCGGGGCTCGCAAAGAACCTGCGGAAGGATATGTACTATAATGTACAGAATTTCTCTTTTTCGAACATCGACAAGTTTTCTACGTCAAGTCTCGTTACCAGACTCACAACGGATGTTACAAATGTACAGAATGCATACCAGATGATGATACGTATGGCTATGAGGGCGCCGGTTATGCTGATATTCTCATTGGTCTGTGCCTTCCGCGTCAGCGCGAAGCTGTCTATGGTGTTTCTCATCTGTGTGCCGGTTCTTGGAATCGGCCTGTATGTGATCATGACAAGGGTACACCCGATTTTTAGGAGGGTGTTTAAGACCTATGATAAATTAAACAATGTCGTACAGGAAAATGTACGCGGGATCCGCGTCGTAAAATCATTTGTCAGGGAGGATTACGAGGATCAGAAGTTCGGGAATATTTCCGAGATGATCTACAAAGATTTTTCAAAGGCGGAGAAGACGATCGCATTTAACATGCCTCTCATGCAGTTCTGTATGTATGCCTGTATGCTTGTGTTTTCGTGGTTCGGGGCAAGGGCTATCATTGCAAGCGGCGGAAACCCGGCAGTTGGTCTGAGTACGGGCGGTCTTATGAGTCTGATCACGTATGCGATGCAGGTACTAATGGCCCTGATGATGCTGTCCATGGTATTCGTTATGATTACGATGTCAAAGGCATCTGTAGAGCGTATCTATGAAATTCTGACTGAGGAAAGCAGCCTGAAAAACGGGGAAAACCCGGTCATGGATGTGAGGGATGGTTCCATTGAGTTTGAAAATGTTTCGTTCAGCTATTCCAATAAGGCACATAAAAAATGTCTCGATAATATCAATCTGAGCATCCACTCCGGTGAGACAATCGGTATTATCGGGGGAACGGGTACGTCAAAATCGAGTCTGGTGCAGCTGATCCCAAGACTCTATGATGTTACCGAAGGCTCCCTGAAGGTGGGCGGTGTGGATGTCCGCGATTATGATATCGAAGCGCTCCGTAATCAGGTTGCTATGGTGCTTCAGAAGAACGAACTGTTCTCCGGAACGATCAAGGAGAATCTGCGCTGGGGAAATGAGCACGCATCGGACGAAGAACTGATCCATGCCTGCCAGCTGGCCCAGGCGGATGATTTTGTACGCCGGTTCCCGAATGGGTATGATACTTATATTGAGCAGGGTGGTTCCAATGTATCGGGCGGACAGAAGCAGCGCCTCTGTATCGCCCGTGCACTCCTGAAAAAACCGAAGATACTGATACTCGACGATTCTACGAGTGCAGTGGACACGAAGACGGATGCAATGATCAGAAGGGCATTCCGTGAGGAGATTCCGGATACAACCAAGATTATTATTGCACAGAGGATTTCCTCCGTGGAAGATGCGGACCAGATCATCGTCCTGGATGATGGAAAGATCGATGGTCTGGGAACGCATGAAGAACTGTTGAATAGCAATGCAATTTATAAAGAAGTTTTTGAATCCCAGCAGAAGGGAGGAAATGAAGATGAATGAGAAAAAGAAAGTTCAGAAACTGGATATGAGTACATTGAAGCGTATTCTGGATTATCTGAAGGAGTATAAGGGACGTTTTCTTTTCGTACTGATCTGTATTCTGGTAAGTGCGGGGGCAAGTGTCATGGCGTCCTTATTTTTACAGGTATTGATTGACGATTACATCACTCCGCTGCTTGTACAGGCGGTGCCGGATTTCAGCGGGTTGTTCAGGGCGATTATCCTGCTTGCCGGAGTCTACCTGATCGGGGTTCTTGCAACGCTGTTCTATAACCGAATCATGGCGGTTATTTCACAGGGGACTCTGAAGAAGATCAGGGATGAGATGTTTTCGCATATGCAGACTCTGCCAGTCAAATATTTTGATACACATTCCCACGGGGATATTATGAGTCACTATACGAATGACACAGACACACTTCGGCAGATGATCTCCCAGAGCGTTCCGCAGCTGTTTTCTTCAATCGTTACTATTGTGGCAGTATTCTTTGCCATGCTGTCCATTAGTGTCTGGCTGACCCTGTTCGTGCTCGTATTCATCGTGCTGATCCTGCAGGTTGTGAAAAAAGTAGCCGGCAACAGCGGAAAGTATTTTGTCAGGCAGCAGGCATCGATTGGTGATGTGAATGGTTATATAGAAGAAATGATTAACGGGCAGAAAGTGGTAAAAGTATTCTGTCATGAGGAAAAGGCAAAGGAAATATTCGATAAGAAGAATGAAAAGCTTTTTGGAGAGGCTGCACAGGCAAACACCTATGCAAACGTGCTGATGCCGATTATGAATAACTTTGGCTATGTCCTGTATGTGCTCGTTGCGATTGCGGGCGGTGCAATGGGGATCAGCGGAGTTACCAATATAAGCCTGACAGGGGTGGACGTGATCTCCCTCGGTATGATTGCATCCTTCCTGCAGTTATCAAGGAGCTTTATCCAGCCGCTCGGGCAGGTCTCCCAGCAGCTGAGTGCGATCATCATGGCTCTGGCAGGTGCGAAGCGTATCTTTGAACTGATTGATGAGGAGAGTGAAGTTGACGATGGTTATGTGACGCTTGTCAATGCCAGATATGTCGACGGGGAGCTTACAGAGACGCCAGAGCGTACCGGGCTGTGGGCATGGAAACACCCGCATGAGGATGGTACCCTGACTTATACGGAGTTAACGGGTGAAGTGCGCATGTTTGATGTAGATTTCGGCTATAATGAAGATAAAGTCGTGCTCCATAACATCACACTTTATGCCGAGCCGGGCCAGAAGGTGGCCTTCGTAGGGGCAACTGGGGCCGGTAAGACAACAATTACGAATCTGATCAACCGGTTCTACGATATCGCTGATGGAAAGATCCGGTACGACGGTATTAATATCAATAAGATAAAGAAGCCGGATCTGCGCCGGTCTCTTGGAATCGTACTCCAGGATGTCAACCTGTTTACGGGCACAGTCATGGAAAACCTGCGTTACGGGAAACTGGACGCCACGGATGAGGAATGTATCGCAGCGGCGAAACGCGCCAACGCGGATGGATTCATCCGGATGCTGCCGGACGGTTATGACACAGTTCTGTCGGGTGACGGAAGCGGATTGTCACAGGGGCAGCGCCAGTTGATTTCGATTGCCAGGGCTGCAGTTGCCGATCCGCCGGTTATGATACTGGACGAGGCGACGTCTTCGATTGACACAAGAACTGAGGCGATCGTGCAGCGGGGTATGGATGCCCTGATGAAGGGAAGAACGGTATTTGTAATTGCACACAGGCTTTCTACCGTACAGAATTCTGATGTGATCATGGTTCTGGAACAGGGCGAGATCATAGAGCGTGGAAGCCATGAGGAATTGATTGCGAAACACGGGAAATACTATCAGCTCTACACAGGGGCTTTTGAACTGTCTTAGATAAGGAGTATGAATATCTGGTTTGAAGAGGAAACGGAAGTGTTTTTTGAATACTTCCGTTTCCTCTTTTTTATTCTTTGAAATGTAAAAAAATGGTAAGAAAAAATATAAAAAAGGTATTGACCCTTAAGTCAACTTGAGGTGTAAAGTGAGTTCAAACAAAAGAGAGAGGAGCAATGTGAATGAAAAAGAGTGGTATTTTAAACGGAGAACTAGAGGGGGCATTGACAGACCTGCGGCATGGGGACGGGCTGGTAATCTGCGATCAGGGATTTCCGATCCCGAAGGGATGCCGCACAATCGATATCTCACTTGTGTCAGGGATTCCTACGTGGAAACAGGTTCTGACGGCCGTTCTGCATGAAATGCGGTTTTGTGGATACTATATCGTAGACTTCATGGGAGAAGCCAACCCAGAGTATTACGATTTAGTAAAGAAATCCTTTGTAAAATACGAAGTACAGAAAGAAATAACGATGGAAGAATTCATTGAAAAGACGAAGGAGGCAAAACTGGTTATCAGGACAGGAGAACCTCTTCCTGCATCGAATATTTATCTGGAGTCGTGTTCTGGTGATCCGTGGAGTGTGGAAGAGTATGAGGTGATGATACCAGATTAAAGGAATTTGTTGTATCAGACTCTGAAGATGAGGAGTTGGGAATATGAAAAGAAGTATGAGAGCCGGCAAAATACAGCAGACAGCGTTTTTGATTGCGGCCGCCAATATTTTCACAGGATTTGCAACACCCCTGACAAATAACTATACCACATACAGTTGGACAGATCTAAACGGGCTGAGTCCGGAGCTGTATGCATCCTGCACATCTGTTATGGGGATTCTGATGACGGCACTGGCGTGTATAAGCGGTATATTAGTTACGAAAACAAGGTCCAGATGGGGACAGACAAGGCCGTGGCTGATCATCCTGCCCCCGGTATGTATGGCGGGGGGCATCCTGACGTTTACTGGATGGGGAAGTTCTGCGGCAGAAAAGGCAGCGATTTTATGTGTGGCATATATTCTGGCATACGGAACCAATGACCTGATTACGGCTGCGAGGACTACTCTTTATGGGCTGATGGCAGGCGACCACTATGAAGCGAGGACCATATATGTATCTTATCACTGGCTTGGATCGAACGTGGGTATGCTGATCGCAGGGGGCGTGACACTGACTCTTGTAAACTTGTTTGGAAAAAACAGCCAGCACAGGGGATTTATTATCACCGAAATCATCATGACAGTCTTAGTACTTCTGGGATATGGCATGCTTGTGGTCATGGGGAAGAAGAGTGACCCGTCCAATATAGCGGATGTCAGGAAAAAGAAGAAAGAAACTGTCAGTATTAAGGAAATGCTGAAGGGAATCGTTACAAACCGCTGCATTATGAGCTGCATTTTCAGTGATGTGTTCCGTTTCACCGGATACTATGCGATGATCGGCATTACGGTATATCAGTGCACGTATGTATTCGACAATATGAATGCAATGACGCTGGTGCTGACAATTTCAGGTTTCAGTTGTGTATTAGGAAATTACTGTGCACCTTATATCGTGGAAAAAGTGGGAGGAAGAAAGAAGAACATGCAGATTTTCGGCGGACTGATCTCCATATCCAGTCTGATGATCGGAATCTTTGGAAAGTCTCAGGTGGGATTTATCGTCTGTCTTTCTGCCGCTTTTTTCTTTATGAGCTTTATTGATTCTGTAGATTATGCAATGTATCTGGATGCAGGAGAGTATCATATGTACCGGACCGGTACGGATATAAGGGCATTTTTTGTATCCATGTACGGACTTGCGGTTAAAATTTCGAGTGCCCTGTCTGCAATCGTGATTGGATTGATGTTAAAGGGAATCTCTTATCATGCGGGAATTGTGCTGGATGCGGTGGGGAAAACAAGGCTGAGCTGGTATACGGCCCTTACTATGGCGGTCGGATACGGCATGCCGGTTTTGATAATGAAGCTGCACCCGATTTCTGACAAGGAAATGGCCGAAGCGGCCAGGGCGAATGTAAAAAATGAGGAGGATTGAAATGAATAACCAAAAAACAAAAGTAATGAAGACCAGTATTATGATCGCATTAGCAAATATACTTATTGGTTTTGCACTTCCAATTACGGACAGTTATTTTGCATACAGTTGGACTGATTTAAATGGACTTAGCACAGGTTCCTATTCTGCATGCATGTCTGTGATTGGGATAGCTCTGACAGTGGTTTCCTGTATCAGTGGTGTCATTGTGAATAAGACGAGAAGCCGCTGGGGACAGAACCGTCCCTGGATCATCATCCTGCCGCCGCTGTGCATGGTTGGCTGCATACTGGCATTTTCCGGTCTGGGAGGCAGTAAAGCAGGCAGGACGGCTGTGCTCTGCATGGCTTACATATTAGCATACGGAACAACGGATTTAATTACATGTGCACGTACTGCACTTTACGGGCAGATGGCAGGGGCGGATTCAGATGCACGCAGCATGTACATTTCCTATCACTGGGTTGGGACTAATATTGGCCTTCTTGTCGCAGGCGGAATCGCGTTAACACTTGTACAGGTCTTTGGAAAAGGAAACCAGCAGCGGGGATTTATGCTGGCCGAGCTTCTTCTGGCAGTACTTGTCGTGGCCGGATATTTATGGCTGGCATGGATGGGGCGCAAAGCCGATCCGGCAAATCATAAAGCAGCACATAATGATGCGCTGGAGTTGCGGCGTGCAAATATCGGGGACATGGTAAAAGGGGTGCTTACAAACAGATGTGCAGTCGTCTGCGTCCTTTCAGATATCATTCGTTTCAGCGGATTCTTTGCAATGAGTACGATGCAGGTCTATGTTTGTAAATATGTATTAGGCAATATCAATGTGATGAGCCTTGCCGTTACGATTTCTGGGTTTAGTGCAATTCTGGGAAACCTGCTGGCTCCAAAAGTTATTGAAAAGCTTGGCGGGAGAAAGAAAAACTGCATGGTATTCGGAATCCTTACAGGGGCATCCAGCCTGCTGATTGGCGTCTTCGGGAGAAGTACCGCGGGATTTCTGATCTGCCTGTCACTGGCATTCTTCTTTATGAGCTTTATCGACTCCGTAGACTATGCGATGTATATTGATGCAGGAGAATATTATTTACATAAAACAGGCAAGGACACAAGGGCATTTGTGGTGTCCATGTACGGGCTGACTGTAAAGGTTGCGGTATCAGCAGCGGCAATTGTGCTAGGGGCTGCTCTGGGAGCGATTAATTATACGGAGGGCATGACGCTGACAGCAGGTAAAAGTTCTCTGCTGATCTGGATCTGTGCATGCACAATGGGAATTGGTTACTGTCTTCCATCCGTGCTTTTGAAATTCGTACACCCCGTTTCTGACCGGGAAATGTCGGAAATTATTAAAGAAAATGCGGCTGCTGTTGAGGCAGAGGGCGTTTAAAGATAAAAAGCAAAGGAGATAACAGATATGTTAGTAACATTAAAAGAGATTTTAAGTGAATCCGTAACGGGAAAATATGCAGTCGGTGCATTTGATACCATGAATCCGGTATTTACAGAAGGGATTCTCGCGGCTGCGGAAACGAAAAACGTACCCGTTATTATTATGGTTTGTGATTATTCCTTCACGATGCCAAATGCGGAAAACTTCATGCGTGATACGATAGAAAAATGCAGAAGTGCAAAAGTGCCGGTATGCGTACATTTAGACCACGGCCCGTCTATAGAGGCTGTCATGCAGGCAATTCATTATGGCTGTACGTCCGTTATGATTGACGGCTCATCCCTTCCGTTTCAGGAGAATATAAAGCTGACGAAAAAGGTTGTGGAGCTTGCCCACATGTGCGGTGTTTCTGTAGAAGCCGAAATCGGGCATGTGGCCGGTCATGAGGCGGAAGTACTGGGGGACCATGAGGCAGACGAGACAGCCTACACGAGACTTGAGGATGCTGCAACTTTCTATGAGGCTACCGGGGTAGACGCTCTGGCGGTTGCAATCGGCACAGTACATGGCATTTATAAAGGAGAGCCAAAACTGAATTATGAAAGACTGAAAAAATTAAGGGAAGCCCTGCCATGCCCGCTTGTAATGCATGGTGGAAGCGGTCTTTCACCGGAGCACTTTAAAAAGGCGATCGAATGTGGAATCAACAAGGTCAATTTCTATACCGGCATGGCAGTGGCGGCAGCGGATGTGTGCAGGAATTACCTGATGGAAAATGAACGTGCGGATATGACGGATGTTCTTGAGATGGCGGAGGAATCCATCACCGGTACGGTAGAGAAACATCTGGATATTTTCGGAACAAAAGAATTGGTGATAAGGAGATAAAACAATGGCAAAAGTAGCAGGTTTGAATGGATATTTTGATATAAGTGTTTATGATTACCCAGTGCCGAAACCGATGGACGACAGCGTCCTGATTAAGGTAGAGGCCGCGGCAATCTGCGGCAGTGAGCACGGGCTTGTGGAATGGAAGGGAGAACATGCACCGGGGGTTATGGGACATGAGTTCTGCGGCCATATTGTGAAAATGGGGAAAAATGCAGGTAAATCGCTGCATGTGTTCGGGGGAGAATTAAATGTGGGCGACCGGATTGTAGTATACCCTCATGTTACATGCGGACACTGTGGTGGATGTTTGAAATTTGGAGACGGGGTATGCGGCGCATGCGAGGATGAATTCTTTTACGGCGGCGGTTGGGATGACAGGGAAGTACCCGGTACATTAAGCGAGGAGTGTGCAAAATGGCCTCATTTCAAAGGAGGATTCGGAGAATACGTGCATGTGATGGGCAATACATACTGTTGGAAAGTACCTGATGATATGCCGTCTGAAATAGCTGTACTGCTCGATCCGTGTGCTGTTGCAATGCGTGCGGTTGAAGAGGCGATGACAACAATGGGTGCTCTGGACGAAGGATACAGTACTTCGGCCACGGCATTAATCGTAGGCGCGGGCCCGATCGGTATTATGGCGGCCATGATTTTGAAGCATATGGGTGTTGAAAAGGTGATAATTACAGATTTTCTGGATAAGAAACTAGAAATGGCAGCAGAAATTTCCAGAGCAGATCTCCTCCTGAATGTCAGCAGTATGACGGTGGAAGAACGGATTCAGAAAATCAGTGAAATCACGGGCGGAGGGGCGGATATTGTAATCAACTCAGCAAATCACCCGGCATCCTGCATTGAAGCACTGCAGATGGTGCGGTTTCTGGGGCATTATATAGAAATTGGAAATGCTAATTCCTGGGCGAACCCGGACTTTTCGATTTCTATCAATCCGGCAGCCGTTATCTTTGAGAAAAACGCCCATGTTACATCTGTCTGCGCGAATTCCCCCGGCACATTTGACAGAGCATTCCGTCTGTTGAAAAAGCACAAGGAACTTCCATTTCATAAACTGGTTACACACAAGTTCAGCACATTGGAAGAACTGCTCCCGACCATTCGGAAAATGAAAGACCCAGATTACCTGAAGGGGGTATGGATACCGGAAGAACAGGAGGAGAACGATGAAAAAGATTGTCATAATTAATGATGTAAATACCAGGGGGAACGACAGCATCGAAAGATTTCAGAAACTGGGGGAGGAATTCGGATATACAGTAGAGACTGTGGACGATCTCTGCTCAGACAGCATGGAGGAATTCGCCGAATGGTTTCTGAAAATGGAGAAGGAAGGGCCGGATGCGGTGCCGTTCAATGAAGCTCTGGCAAAGGCGGTGGAGGATGCAGAAATCGTTGTAACTGCCATGAGTGCGCTGCCTTCTAAAGCAATTGACCATGCGGCGGATTTGAAGGCTGCATGTATTATGAGGAGCGGGGTTGAGAATATAAATCTGGAGAATGCATCAAAACACGGCATAAAAGTGATTAATGCCCCGGGACGGCTGGCGGTGCCTGTATCAGAATTTACAGTCGGCCTTATGATTGCAGAGATGAAAAATATCGCACGGTCACATATGCGTATCATGAATCATGATTTTTCAGACGATGAATTCTGTAATACAGATTATACAGTGAATCTCAAGGGGAAAAATGTCGGTATCGTAGGATGTGGGGCAGTGGGAAGAAGAGTAGCTAATATTATGAAAGCATTTGAGGCAAATGTCCTGGTCTATGACCCGTTCTGTGACAAGGAGGCACTGGAAAAGGAAGGCTTCCATGTTATGGAACTGAATGAGCTTTGCAGGGAGTCCGACGTGATCTCTGTTCATTTCCGCCTGACACCGGACACGAAAGGAATGATTGGCAGAGAGCAGTTTGCGCTGATGAAGCCAACCTGTGTGCTGATTAATACGGCCCGGGCGGGACTCGTCGACGAGAACGCGATGATGGATGCACTTACAAACCACAAGATCGGGGGAGCAGGGCTGGATGTATTCCATCAGGAGCCGCTGCCTGATGACCATCCATTTTATACGATGGACAATGTAACTTTGACAGGGCACCTAGCCGGATGGAGTTCGAATGCCTTTGAAATGACGGTAGACATTATGATTCATGCGCTGCGGCATTACTTAGAGACAGGGGAATGGATCAACGTAGTGAATAAAGAGGTTTTATAATATGGAGCGGCTGATTCTGGTAGTAGACTTTGGGACTTCGAATGTTCATGTTAATATGGTGAATTGTGAGAACGGGGAAATCCTGTTCTCCGTATCAGAAAAATACAACATGATATGCCCGCAAAGTGGATATGTGGAGCTTGATCCCGATGAGATGTGGGAAAAATCGCAGACAGGAGTGGAAAAAATTATCGCAGACATGTATCTGTCAGGGAAAGCATATAGGATTGAGGCTCTGTCATTCTCTTTCTTCGGAGATAATATCATTCCGGCAGATGAGAAAGGAAATGCGCTTTATCATCTCATACAATGTTTCGATGTACGGGGAAAATCACAGGCAGAGCAGCTGAATCTTGCTGTAGGGGAAGAAAAATTAATTCAGGTGACAGGAGATGTCTGTGAATCGACGAGCTGTAGCTCTAAGATACGTTATATATTAGAAGAAATGCCTGATGTGGGAAGGCATGCTGTAAGATTTTACAATATTCAGCAGTTTATCCTGCACAGGCTGGGGCTTCCTCCAGTTAATGACCTGACTATGGCCTGTACAAAACGGATGGTGGATCTGGAACATGGAGAGTGGTATGAGCCTCTTCTGAAAGAGGTGGGGATTACGAAACACCAGCTTGGAAGAATCGTGAATTCGCAGGATGTTATCGGAAAAGTGGATTCCTATGGAAGGGTAAAGTTTCCGGAACCTGTTTCTGTAATTCCGGGCGCCCACGACTGTGACTGTGGATGGCTCGGTGTTGGTGTAACGGATGAAAAGCAGGATGTCATCGGGAATATCACGGGTACTTTTGAACACTTTGGCTTTCTGGCAAGCGGTTACCGGAATGTTTATGCCAGCCACCCCCAATGGGGACTCTATTCTTACAGGGGGCCTCTGAAAGATACGAGTGTAATGCTGACCGCTTTCGATACGTCCGGGGCTTTAGTGGAATGGTTTATGAGAGAAATCTACCGGGATACATCTCAGGCGGCCTATGCTAGGCTGTGGGAACAGGCGGAATTTACAGGTAAAAATATGGTGCGCATACGTCCTGATTTCGGTGCGAATGCCGGGTGTATAGAAGGTTTGAATCTGGGAGCCTCTTTAACCGACATTTTTGCAGGGATTATGGAGGCACTGACGTTTGAATCCAGAAGGCTGCTTGAAATATGCGGAAAGGCAAAGAAAGGCAGAACCGGACGGGTAAGAATCGGAGGCGGGGGTGCAAAATCAGCTGACTGGGTGCAGCTGCGGGCAAACATTACCGGAAAAACATACGAATGCATGGAGGAAAATGAAGTCTCCTCTATAGGGGCTGCGATTCTGGCTGCAGCGGCAGTGGGGATTTATCCTGATGTTAATAGTGCAGCAGAGCATATGGTACAGATCAGAAAGGTATACCATCCTGATAGTAAGGTTTACAATCTGTATCAGGAGAGGTATCAAGAATTTATAGGAACATACAGACAGCCACACAACACAGAGTGCGGCAAATAAAAACGCAGGAGGCAGAGAAATGAGATATAAAAAATTAGAAAGAGCCGGGGTGAAGATTTCCTCGCTTGCCGCAGGAAGCTGGGCGATCGGGGGCGAAGGCTGGGGTGATGTGAATACAGAGGATTCCATTGCGGCAATTCACAGAATGTTTGATTTGGGAGTTAATGTAATTGATACTGCACCTGCTTATGGCTCAGGTCATTCAGAGGAGATTGTTGGTCAGGCGCTGAAAGGATACCGGGACCAGGTGTATGTTTCTACAAAGTTTGGCCTGGATCCGAAGTTTGACTGGGCGGAGAACGGCAAATATGATTTCGTGATGCAGGAGTGTGAAAACTCACTGAGACGTCTAAATATTGATTATATCGACTTTTACTTTATGCACTGGCCGGATCCGAAAACTCCGGTTTCAGAAACGATGAGGGCGCTGGAGGTTTTGAAACAGCAGGGGAAAATCCGTTATGCCGGTGTCTCTAATTTCACGAAAGAGCAGATTATGGAGGCAGAGAAGTATGGAAAAATAGATGTCATACAGCCGCCATATTCTATGGTAAACAGAAGTGCGGAAGAACTGATGAAATGGGCAAAGAATCAGGGGATGGATGCATTTACCTATGGTTCACTCGGTGCAGGCATCCTGACCGGAGCAATCCGCACACTCCCGGAATTTGATGAAAATGATTATAGAAAAGAATTTTATGATTTTTATAGTGAGCCAAAGTTTTCAAAGGTAATGGAGCTCCTTAAGACACTGGATGCCATCGCGTTGGAACATGGGGGGACACCGGCCCAGGCGGCGGTGAACTGGAGCACGCAGAAGGCTTATGTCGGCACGGCTCTGTGCGGGGTACGCAAGCCTCTGGAAGCCGAAGAGAATTGCGCGGCATTTGACTGGCAACTGACAGAGGGGGAAATGCAGAAAATCGATGATGAGCTTCTGCGTCTGGAAATTTGATATAACAGGCCGGGGTGCAGACACCCCGGCCTGACATATTATTTTGTTTCATATCAGGAAACCTATTTCAGCGGAATACAGAGCTGGATAATTGGTTTGTTGACCGGATCATCAGAATAGTCTGCAACCATGAACCATACATAACAGTAATCCTCGGGAGTCCGTACAATCTCGTCGCAGTAGGTCAGCATACGATGAATATTATCGATGACATCTTCCTCGCTCATTGGTGCGATATAGTGTACCGTATCAGCCGCCGGGATGGTTTCAATACTGGTGACAGAAGCATTCGGATGCTGGCTGGGAAGGCGGAACATGAGTGTACCGTCGAGTTTGATTTCCTCCTCGGCCAGAGATACCTGATATCCGGTATCGGAGGCAAACCACTGCACGGACCCCATCGTTTCGCTGAGTTCTTTCATATAGAAATAGAACTCTGTATCGTCATCATTCCTGAAAAAATTCTCTTGAAAATAATCTGTTCTTACAATCTTAAAGGGCGGCTTTGGAGAGTAGAGAATCTGTCCGATTTTCAGCTCACGCGACAGCAGCGGGTAACTAAGAGCAAGGCTTTCATACTCATTTTTCATCTGTGTTAATAAGTCAATCTGACGGCACAGCTCTTCTACTTTTTCGTTGGCAAATTCAGCCATATGGTCAAAAAATCCGTATTTATCATTTAAAATCTGCACCATCTGCTGCAGGGACATTCCATGCCGCTGAAATGTTTTAATTGTTGCAACGCGGTCCAACTGAGAAGAATCGTAAATGCGGTAGCTATTATCTTTTCCCCGGGAATAGGGTTTCAAAAGACCGATTTCATCATAATAACGCAGTTTAGAGATGGACACATGCGCGAGTTTTGCAAATTCCCCTATCTTATAATAAGTCAAGTTGTTATCCTGATTGTTACCGGTATGATTGATTGAATCCATAAGCACCTCCTCATAATTTATAATATCTATATTATAACTGGTAAAACTTGATTTGTATATTGTAGTATTTGATGTTAAAATGGTAAAGAAACAGGCGGAATGATAGGAGAATTTATGGCAATTAATAATACTACCAGAATGATTTTAAAGGCACTTTCTTTTGACGGGATCGAGGTCGAGGCGTCAAGGCATCTGGCGGATCTGAAACGGCTGGACCCTATGAAGATTTTTTATAAGACGATTGATTATAAGATATATAACGGTGAGCATGAGGTGCCGACGAGGATTTTTTTCCCGAATGAGAAGGCATTTCATAATATGGGGCCGAACCAGCACAGGGTCATGCTCTTTATACATGGGGGCGGATGGGTGACCGAGAGCGTGGATAATTACGAGCGGATCTGTGCCCGCATGGCAAATGCAACGGAGCATGTGGTCGTAGCCGTGGATTACAGGCTGGCACCGGAGAACAAGTTCCCGGACGGTCTGGAAGACTGTTATGCAGTAGCGAAGGCTATTTTCAGGAACCGTTTTATTCTGAATGTGGAACCGGATGATATTACCCTGATTGGAGACAGTGCAGGAGGGAACCTTGTGGCGGCACTGTCGCTTATGGCAAGGGATAAAGGAGAATTCCTTCCGAAGAGGCAGATTCTGATTTACCCGGCGGTCAGCAATGATTACTCTGAGGATTCTCCTTTCGAATCTGTGCGGGAAAATGGAACAGATTATCTTCTGACGGCGGGAAAGATGAGAGACTACCTTAATCTCTATGCAAGGAGTGAGGAAGATAAACAGAATCCGTATTTTGCACCGATTCTGGCCAAAGATCTTTCGAATCAGCCGGATACATTGATTCTGACTGCAGAATATGACCCACTTCGGGATGAAGGAGAGGCATACGGGGAACGCTTGAAAGAAGCGGGTAACCGGGTGGAGATCTGCAGGATTCAAGATGCCCTGCACGGTTATTTTGCATTGGGAATTAAGAACTTTTATGTGCAGGAGAGTTTTGACCATATTAATGAATTCCTGAAAAATGAGTTTGTCCGGGAGGTGTAAGGTGTGCAGCAGACTAGAGCGTATTGGAGAAAACTGGATAATGCGGCGAAATTATTTTCGGCGACCAGCAACAAGAAGGACACCAGAGTGTTCCGCTTCTATTGCGTTTTAAAAGAGGAAGTAGACCAGGAGAGACTGCAGGAAGCACTGGACAAGACCCTTGTGACTTATCCTGTATTTTTGTCGGTCATGCGCAAGGGGCTGTTCTGGCATTATCTAGAGAAGAGCGGGCTTAGGCCGGTTGTGCGTGAGGAATACAGGGAGCCGTGCAGTAATCTTTATGTCCGGGATAAGAAGGACTTGCTGTTTGAGGTGACCTATTATGGAAGGCGGATTAATTTCGAGGTGTTCCACGCCCTGACAGACGGGACGGGGGCGACGGAATTTCTGCGTGAACTTGTGAAGAATTACCTGTATCTTACGCACCGGGGAGACGGCCTTGCAGACCAGCCCCTTCTGGACGGAGATGTGACGATACAGGATCAGGAGAATGACAGTTTTTCAAAGTATTATTCGGAAGTTAAGAAGAAAAAGGAGAAGAAGCCAAGGGCCTACCAGCTGAAGAAGCCGCGCAAGGAGACTGGCAGGCTTCAGGTAAATGAATCGGTTCTCTCGGTGAAAGCTGTACTTGCACGTTCCAGGGAGCTGGGGGTGTCGATGACGGTCTTCCTGACAACGGTCTTTTTGATGGCGATTCACAAGGAGATGACGAAGCAGCAGGAGAAGCATCCGGTCGTACTGATGGTGCCTGTGAATCTGAGGAAGTTCTTCGCGTCTGATTCTATGCTGAATTTCTTCAACTGGATTGAGCCGGGATATCATTTCGGAGAAGGCGGCGGCAGTTTTGAAGAAGTACTGCAGCACGTGAAGGAATATTTTGAGAAAGAACTGACAACGGAGCGTGTGGCAAAGCATATGAACGAATTGATTACGCTGGAGATGCACCCGATTCTCCGTCTTGCACCACTGGAATTGAAAAATCTCGGAATCCGGGCAGGGGCAAGGCTTGCCGAACGTGATGTAACTGCCATATTTTCGAATATGAGTGCCGTGAAAATGCCAAAGGATTACGAAGCTTACATTGAGAGGTTCGGCGTCTATACGAGTACGCCGAAGATTGAACTGTGTATGTGTTCGTTTGGAGATAAGCTTTCCTTAGGTTTTACATCCAGATTCGACACCTTGAATATCCAGCGGAATTTTTACCGTATTCTGAAGGAGCAGGGGATTGTGGCAGAGAAGGTTGAACCGGAATTTCCGGAGCCGGATGTGCCGAGTGAACTTGAGATGAAAGTATTCCGTTTCTTTTCATTCTTCTGCCTGGTGGCTGCGGTTGTGTTTGTGGCACTGGACTTTAATTACCATCCATCGGTGCGCTGGACCCTGTTTACGGCGGCGGGAATCGGAAGTATGTGGCTGGCTCTCGCGATCGGGTTTGTTAAGCGGTATAACCTTATGAAGAATGCTATGTGGCAATTGATTATTGTGACGGTGGGCTGTATCTTATGGGATGCCTTTACCGGCTGGCACGGGTGGTCGGTGGATTTTGTCCTTCCGATCGTGTGCATGGTCATCCTGTTTTCTATGTTTATTATTACAAAGGTGCAGAAAAACACGGCCCGTGAGTATATGATCTATTTTGTTATGGCGGGCGGCTACGGGGTGATTCTCCCCCTGATCCTGCTACTGACAAATGTGGTGAAGTTTAAGATTATATGTACAATCTGTGTCGGGGTATGTTTTCTGTTCCTTGCGGCTCTGGTGATTTTTAAGGGAAAAGAATTCAGGGAAGAGATGCATAAGAAGTTTCATGTGTGATGTGCCGGAAGGCAGTCATAAAAGCATAAGGAGCGGGCTTTAAAGGGCGGTTGGGACCAGATCGCCGGAAGGGGACTGCGTCTTATGCTTTTTTGACGGAAATATGCGGTTTTGGGACTTTGATTTTGGATTGTATTACTTGCGCTGTTTGTGGTATTATAAATCTATATATACAAATGTGTTATAGAAATGAGGAAGGACAAGACAATATGAAATTATTGATTCGAAACGGACACGTTTTAGATCCATTTACAGGGCTGGATGGCATCAGTGATGTGCTAGTGGAAGACAGCAGGATCGTGAAGGTTGCTGAAGATATTCAGGAGACGGCAGACCAGACGATCGATGCATCCGGCTCTTATGTTATGCCCGGATTTATTGACCTGCATGTGCATTTACGAGACCCGGGCCTGACACATAAAGAGACACTGGAAACAGGCGGCAGGGCCGCGGCGCGCGGCGGGGTTACAACCATGTGCGCGATGCCGAATACGAAGCCCGTCACTGATACGAAAGAGATGGTAGCTCACCTGCACAGAAGGGCGGCAGAAGAATCTCCTGTTCATGTGATACAGCTTGGGGCTGTCACGAAAGGGGAGATGGGGGAAGAACTTTCCGATATTAAGGGAATGGCGGAAGCCGGATGCCATGCCATCAGTGAGGATGGGAAGTCCGTCATGGACGCCTCCCTATATAGAAAGGCCATGAGAATAGCGAAGGAGAGCGGAATCTCCGTATTCGCCCACTGCGAGGATATTAATATGGTAGAAGGCGGCGTCATGAACGCCGGGGCAAAGGCAGAAGAACTGGGCGTGAAGGGTATCAGCAACGCGGTTGAGGATGTCATCGTTGCAAGAGACATCCTGCTGGCAAAAGAGACAGGCGTCCGCCTGCACCTGTGCCACTGCTCCACGGCAGACAGCGTGAAGATGATAGCCGCAGCAAAGAAAGAAGGACTTCCCGTAACCGGAGAAGTCTGCCCGCATCATTTCATCTTATCCACGGATGATATAAAGGAGAACAATGGCCAGTATAAGATGAATCCGCCGCTCCGTTCACCGGAAGATGTGGAAGCATTGCGGGAAGGCTTAAAGAACGGTATCATGGATGTGATCTCCACAGACCATGCGCCGCATGCGGAGGAAGAAAAGAACCTCCCGATGGAAAAAGCATTTTTTGGAATCGTCGGGCTTGAGACAAGCGCATGCCTGACATACACCGAACTGGTAGAAAAGGGAGTACTCACACCGATGCAGATGGCAGAGAAGATGAGCTACAATCCCGCGCAGATACTCGGACTTCAGGACAAGGGGTCAATATCCGTAGGAAAGACGGCCGATATCGTAGTCTTCGATCCGGCCGCAGAATACAGAATCGATAAGAATACGTTCCTGTCAAAAGGAAAGAACACACCGTTTGACGGATATCCGGTAAAGGGAGAAGTACTGTACACCATCGTAGATGGAGCAATTGTATATGCAAAATAAAAAATGGAATGCAAAGGGGTCTGACCCTTTTGCGGTCCGTTTACAGAACATTCAGATAATTTAGGAGGATTTTTCATGATTAACAAGCTGGTTGAGAAGATTAAGAAGACGGGTGCCCCGATTGTGGTTGGTTTGGATCCTATGCTTTCGTATATTCCGGAGCATGTGCAGAAGAAGGCGTTTGTTGAATACGGGGAGACGTTGGAAGGGGCTGCGGAGGCGATCTGGCAGTTTAATAAGGAGATTGTGGACAAGACGTATGACCTGATTCCTGCTGTGAAACCACAGATTGCGATGTATGAGCAGTTTGGTGTGCCGGGGATCATGGCTTTTAAGAAGACGGTTGATTATTGTAAGGAAAAGGACCTTGTGGTTATCGGTGATATTAAGAGGGGCGATATCGGCTCGACTTCAGCAGCTTATGCGGTTGGCCACCTCGGAAGGGTAAAAGTGGGAAGTAAGGAATATGTCCCGTTTGATGAAGACTTTGCAACGGTGAACCCTTATCTGGGGTCAGACGGGCTGAATCCGTTTATTGATGTGTGCAAGTCTGAGAAGAAAGGGCTGTTTATCCTTGTGAAGACATCCAATCCTTCCAGTGGAGAGTTTCAGGACCAGTTAATCGACGGCAGGCCGCTCTATGAGCTGGTCGGCGAGAAGGTGGCAGAGTGGGGCGAGCAGTGCATGGGAGACGAGTACAGCTATATCGGTGCTGTTGTCGGCGCAACTTACCCGGAGATGGGGAAAGTACTCCGCAGGGTGATGCCGAAGTCTTATATTCTGGTGCCGGGTTATGGCGCTCAGGGAGGACAGGGCAAGGACCTTGTTCATTTCTTCAATGAGGATGGACTCGGGGCAATTGTTAATTCTTCCAGAGGTATCATTGCAGCCTATAAGCAGGAAGCCTATGCGAAGTTTGGACCGGCGAATTTCGGGGATGCATCCAGAGCTGCCGTAGAAGCGATGGTATCTGATATCAGCCAGGCACTGGCGGGAAGATAAAGACAGGTAAAAGGAGAATAACAATGTCTAATAAACGTAAAGAATCTGCCATGATCGTTTCTCAGGAATACATCGGGGCAGACATCTACAGTATGTGGATTCAGACAGAAGAGATTGCGTCTCTGGCAGTGCCGGGACAGTTCATCTCTATGTATACAAAAGACGGGAGTAAGCTGCTCCCACGTCCGATCAGCCTCTGTGAGATCGACAGGGACAGAAAGCTGATCCGCGTCGTATACCGGGTAACTGGGGAAGGGACGGGAACGGAACAGTTTTCCGAACTGATTAAGGGAGACTGGATTGATATTCTGGGCCCTCTGGGAAATGGTTTCCCTCTGGAAGCGGCGGCAGGGAAAAAGGCAATGCTCATCGGAGGCGGAATCGGAGTGCCGCCGATGCTCGAACTGGCAAAACAGCTGGATACAGAGAAAGTACTTGTTATGGGATACCGTGATGAACAGTTCCTGGCAGATGAGTTTAGTATCTGCGGTAATTTCTACGTTGCTACAGAAGATGGCAGCGCGGGAACGAAAGGAAATGTTATGGATGCGATTGCTGCAAATGATCTGTCAGCGGATATTATTTATGCCTGTGGACCGGCTCCCATGCTTCGGGCAATCAAGCAGTATGCCGGAGAAAAAAACATTGTATGCTATATATCTGTGGAGGAACGGATGGCCTGCGGGATCGGTGTCTGTCTGGCCTGTGTGTGCAAGTCTAAAGAGATTGACAGCCACAGCCATGTCCATAATAAGCGCGTCTGCAAAGACGGCCCGGTATTCTTGTCAACGGAGGTGGAAATCTAATGAATACAACAGTGAATCTTGCCGGTGTTGAGTTAAAAAATCCGGTTATGACAGCCTCAGGGACATTCGGTTCCGGGGAAGAATACAGTGAATTCGTAGATTTGAACCGTCTTGGTGCAGTCGTGACAAAGGGCGTGGCGAATGTACCGTGGCCCGGGAACCCGACGCCGAGGATCGCGGAGACTTACGGCGGCATGATGAATGCAATCGGCCTGCAGAACCCGGGAATCGATGTATTCTGTGAGAGGGACATCCCTTTCCTGAAAAAGTTTGATACGAAGATCATCGTTAACGTCTGCGGAAAGTCCACAGAAGAATATTGCGAAGTCGTCGAGCGTCTGGCAGATGAACCCGTGGATATGCTGGAGATCAATATTTCCTGTCCTAACGTAAAGGAAGGCGGGATCGCATTCGGCCAGAATCCGAAAGCAGTGGAAGACATTACACGAGAAGTGAAAAAGTACGCGAAGCAGCCGGTCATTATGAAGCTGAGCCCGAATGTGACCGACATTACCGAGACTGCCAAAGCGGCCGAGGCCGGCGGGGCGGATGTGCTTTCCCTGATCAACACACTGACAGGGATGAAGATAGACATTCACAGACAAACCTTTGCAATCGCCAATAAGACTGGTGGATTGTCAGGCCCGGCAGTAAAACCTGTTGCCGTAAGAATGGTATATCAGGTGGCAAATGCCGTGAAGGTTCCGATCATCGGTATGGGCGGAATTTCCACATATGAGGATGCGGTGGAATTCATCCTTGCCGGTGCCAGCGCGGTTTCGGTCGGTACGGCAAACTTCTTCAATCCGGCGGCAACAATGGAAATCATAGAAGGCATTGAAAAGTACATGGAACGATATCATTTTGAAAACATACAGGATATGACAGGGATTGTAAAATAAAAGTTATATATTAGAAGGAGAACCATCATGGAACAGTATAAACAGGAATTTATTGAATTTATGATTGACTGTGAAGTCTTAAAATTTGGAGATTTTGTGACAAAGAGCGGAAGAAAAACCCCGTTTTTTGTAAACACAGGTTTTTACCGTACAGGGGCACAGTTACGCAGGCTGGGTGAGTACTATGCAAAGGCAATCAACGAGAAGTTTGGATTTGATTTCGACGTATTGTTCGGACCTGCATACAAGGGAATCCCACTGACCGTTGCAGCTACAATTGCAATCAGCGAAATTTATGGCAAAGATATTAAATACTGCTCTAACAGAAAAGAAGTCAAAGACCACGGCGATAAGGGAATCCTTCTGGGAAGCCCGATTCAGGATGGAGATAAGGTCGTAATTATCGAGGATGTTACAACTGCCGGGACATCCATTCAGGAGACGCTTCCGATCATTCAGGCACAGGGAAATGTATCCCCGATCGGACTGGTCGTATCTGTGGACAGGATGGAACGCGGGCAGGGGGACAAGAGCGCCCTGGCCGAAATTCAGGAGAAGTACGGACTTGAGACTACCGCGATCGTAACAATGGCGGAAGTGGTTGAACATCTGTACAACAGGCCGTACAAAGGCAAGGTGATTATCGATGATGCATTAAAGGCAGCGATCGATGCATATTATGAGGAATACGGCGTAAAATAGTGTAACTTCGGGACAGACAGCATAAATATTAGGAGGTAATCAAGATGGAAAAGGCTTATAAGACAATGTCAACTGCAGGAGCAGGGAGCATTGTACTGGGAATTATTATGATTGTGACAGGCGTTACGGCAGGCATCATTACGATTATCAATGGGGCACGTCTGCTGAAGAACAAGAATGAAATTACATTCTAAGTTCAGAATGTATCGTGAATAAGGTTACTGTCCACATTTTTCAGTCGTGCACAGTATAAAGGGGTAGAAATTTGAGCCAGAAACAAGTTAAGAAGCTTCGTACAATGGGGAAGGTGATGTTTGTACTTTACATTTTCTTCCTCCTGTACTTTCTGATTTTTTCAGACTGGTACGGCCGTACCGGTGTCTATGTGGAATACCGGTATAATTTGATACTTTTTAAAGAGATAAAGCGATTCATTGAATACCGGGAAGAACTGGGAGCCTTCGCGGTATTCACTAATTTATTCGGGAATATACTGATATTTGTGCCATACGGATTTTTCATCTCAATGGCCAGCAGAGCCAGAGGTTTTTTCATGACACTATTTTACAGCTTCGGTCTAAGCCTTTGTGTGGAGATTTTCCAGCTGATCACAAAAGTAGGCAGTTTTGATGTGGATGATATCCTGCTGAATACAATCGGAGGCTTGCTGGGGTATATTTTTTTCATAATTTGCAATATGATAAGGAGACGGCATAATGGGCGCAGGAAAAAAAGACGCTAGGGACAGGCAGAAGGAACAGGAGAAAGGGCGTAAAAAAAGAGGATCGAGGAAATACGGACAGGCGAAAATGAAACATTCCCGTATGGGAATCTATTCCTGTGTGTATGCAGGCGCATCCTTTGCACTGATTCTGAGCTGTATCCTCGTTGCGTTCATCATGCGTGGAAAGACATGGGCATTTCTGGGAGGGTTCGGCCTTCTGTCGGCCGTGCTGGCAGTTCTGGGAATACGGGCATCCATTAAGGGGATGCGTGAAAGAGAAAAAAATTATATTACCTGTAAGGCGGGACTGGCGGGGAATATCGTCATCCTGCTGGGGCTGTTAACGATATTTATAGGAGGGCTAAAGTAAATGGTGTGGAAGGAATGGCAGGCAGAGAGAAATTTACAGTGTCAGGAGAGGCATGAGCTTTCGATAGAAAGGATGAAGCAGATTGCGGCGGAGGAGACTGCCGGGGTACAGTTCCGCCCGTATTTTCAGGCTGTGAGTGCATTTTTGCTGGAACTGGAAGCTGTGCGCAGGAAGATTGAGAGCGGGCAGTGGGAGGAAGCCAGTATTGAAACGATGCAGAACTTTAACCAGGCGCTCTATGCGGATATTCTGGAGGGGCGGTATGAAACAAGTTATGCAGACCCGGCATATGCGGTGCGCCTGCTTGGCGAAGAGTATGGACAGCTTCTGAGTATGCTGTATACAGAAATGCGCGGGGGAATTCCATATGTCTTTGAGAACCGGATGGATTACCTGACGATTTTGAACGAGCTATTTATCGAAGTATACAACTGCTTCGAAACAGAAGAACTTCCGGAATATAAGACATTGAAGGAGATTATTTACTGGTATGCCAGTGATTACTGCGATGTATTTCTGGCGGACCGTATTGAAGAGCAGATCTGGCCGGATTATTCCTTTGCGGCAGACATTATCATGAATGCGGATCTGGATGATGAAAGATACCTGTACCGCTTCGGTGAATATATTACAGAAAATGAGCTGGGAACGGCCAGACATCTGCAAAGCCTCAGCGGGGATACACTTCAGAAGATGGCAGATGTCTACACGGAAGGCTATCGGGTTGGTTTTATCAATACCGGAAAAGACCTGTCAAAAAAGTCCGTTGTTAATATCCGCTACAGCCTTGGCTTTGAAAAAGTAGTCAGACTGGCCATCCGCAATTTTGAAAAAATGGGATTGAAACCGGTGATTTACCGCGCTTCTTCCAGTGTGATTACGAAAAAAGAACAATTTAAGGTTGGCTACTACGGTGCAATCGCAAATAAACAATACGAATATGACCATCGCTCGGATCAGGCACTGTTTATGGATAAACGGTATATTGAGCGAAAGCTGGATGTCATCCGGAATGTTTATGAGAAAAACAAAGAGCAGGCAGCGCAGTTTGCGGGCCCTGCCGTAATGGAGATATTCGGGGAGAAGCCGTTTTCACCGGAAGCGAAACCGGAGGCCGTTGGTTACAGCGAGTCACAGCGTTCACTGTCGCTTCTCTATGACAGCAAGTCAGGGCAGCTGACGAACCAGTATATCAAGGGCGAAGAACGCAGTTTCACAATCATCGCTTATCCGGTCCCGGAGATCGGGGACGAATATGCAGCCATCTTCGATGAGGTGATCCGCATCAACACTCTGGACGCCTCACTTTATGAGAGAGTTCAGCAGACATTGATTGATGCGCTGGATCAGGGAGAATACGTCCATGTTCTCGGGAAAGGCAGAAACGAGACGGATCTGAAAGTCAGGCTGTTCCATCTGAATGACCGTGAAAAAGAGACGATATTCGAGAACTGCGTAGCGGATGTCAATATACCGGTAGGGGAAGTATTCACCTCGCCCGTTCTGGAAGGAACGGAAGGAACACTGCATGTAAGCCGCGTGTACCTCAATGAACTGCAGTACCGGAACCTGAAAATCGTCTTCAAAGACGGGATGATTGAAGATTATACATGCACGAATTTCGAGAAGGAAGAAGATAACAAAAAGTATATTTATGAAAATGTACTGCATAACCATAAGACACTCCCGCTTGGTGAGTTTGCAGTCGGAACAAATACGACTGCCTATGTGGCGGCTAAAAAGTTTGGTATAGAAGATAAGATGCCGATCCTGATCGCTGAGAAGATGGGACCACATTTTGCGGTGGGGGATACATGCTACAGCTGGAGCGAGGACGTGAAAGTCTATAATCCCAATGGAAAAGAAATTGTGGCAAAAGATAATTCAGTGTCCGTTCTGCGCAGGGAAGACCCGGCAAAAGCATACTTCCAGTGCCATACAGATATAACCATACCTTATGAAGAGTTAGAAGAAATAAGTGTAGTGACAAAAGAAGGAAAAAATATTATACTATTGAAAGACGGAAGGTTTGTACTGGAAGGAACAGAGGACCTGAATAAGCCTTTTAATGTATAAAAGAAATACCAAATGAGAAAGGTGGATAAAATATGCCAAGAGTAGGAATTGTAATGGGAAGCGACTCTGACCTGAAGGTCATGAGTAAAGCCGCAGGCATGCTGGAGAAGCTGGGGATTGATTATGAGATGACGATCATTTCCGCACACCGCGAGCCGGATGTATTCTTTGAGTGGGCCAAGGCAGCAGAAGGAAAAGGAATCAAAGTAATCATCGCAGGTGCCGGCATGGCAGCACATCTGCCGGGAATGTGCGCAGCACTGTTTCCGATGCCGGTTGTAGGTGTTCCGATGTCAGGAAAGAATCTGGCAGGAGAAGATGCACTGTTTTCAATCGTTCAGATGCCGCCGGGAATCCCTGTGGCAACAGTTGCTATTGACGGTGGAATGAATGCCGCAATTCTGGCAGCAAAGATTCTCGCAACATCAGACGCAGAGCTTCTGGAAAAATTGAAAGCATACTCTGTAGAGATGAAGGAGACGGTTCAGGGCAAAGCCGAAAAGCTGAATGAAATCGGCTACGAAGCTTATCTGGCACAGAAATAAGAATAGATAAAATACCAAAAACCGTCGGACAGGCGGTTTTTGGCGTGTGAAAAAACAGATTGGAGAATAGGTATGGATTATAAGAACGCGGGCGTTGATATTGAAGCAGGTTACAAATCAGTAGAGCTTATGAAGAAGCATGTGCAGGAGACTATGAGGCCGGAAGTGCTCACGAATCTGGGAGGATTTTCTGGGGCATTTTCTATGGAAAAGTTTAAGGATATGGAGAAACCGACCCTTGTTTCCGGTACGGATGGTGTAGGAACAAAGCTGAAACTGGCATTTATCCTGGATAAGCATGACACGATCGGAATCGACTGTGTTGCAATGTGTGTCAATGATATTGCGTGTGCAGGCGGGGAACCGCTGTTCTTCCTTGATTATATTGCATGCGGCAAGAATGAACCGGAGAAGATTGCGACAATCGTAAGCGGTGTGGCTGACGGGTGTAAACAGTCCAATGCTGCCCTGATCGGCGGAGAGACAGCAGAGATGCCCGGATTCTACCCTGTGGATGAATATGACCTTGCAGGATTTGCAGTAGGTGTAGTGGATGAAAAAGACCTGATTACAGGAAAAGACTTAAAGGCAGGGGACGTCCTGATCGGTATGGCTTCTTCCGGTGTACACAGCAATGGTTTTTCACTTGTAAGAAAAGTATTCAATATGAAGAGAGAAGCGCTTGATACATATTATGACAGTCTGGGATGCACGCTGGGCGAGGCGCTTCTGGCTCCGACCAAGATTTATGTAAAGGCGCTTAGCAGCGTAAAAGCGGCAGGCGTTACGATTAAGGCATGCAGCCATATCACAGGCGGCGGATTCTATGAGAATGTGCCCCGTATGCTGAAAGATGATACACATGCTGTTATTAAGAAAGACAGTTACCCGATCCCGCCGATCTTTAAGATGTTATCCGTGGACGGAGATATCGAAGAACAGATGATGTACAACACCTTCAATATGGGACTCGGTATGATTCTTGCAGTGGATGCGGCTGACGTAGAGAAGACAATGGATGCCATCAAGGCAGCAGGGGAAGCTCCGTATGTAGTCGGACAGATCGAAGCAGGTGAAAAAGGAGTCAGCTTATGCTAAAGATAGTAGTTCTCGTTTCCGGGGGCGGCACGAATCTGCAGGCGGTCATCGACGGTGTTAAGGATGGTACAATCTCCAACACAGAGATCGCGGGGGTAATCAGCAACAATAAGAATGCTTATGCTCTGGAACGTGCGAAGGAAAACGGAATTCCGGAATTGTGTGTATCGCCGAAGGATTATGCCTCCAGAGAGCTTTTCAATGAGAAGTTTCTCGAGGCTGTAGATAGTTTTGAACCGGATCTGATCGTTTTGGCAGGTTTCCTTGTCGTGATTCCTGCTGCTATGATTGAAAAATACAGAAACCGTATGATCAATATTCACCCGTCCCTGATTCCGTCGTTCTGCGGAAAGGGATATTACGGGCTGAAGGTTCACGAGGCGGCGCTTTCACGCGGTGTGAAGGTTGTCGGGGCGACGGTGCATTTTGTGGATGAGGGGACGGACACCGGACCGATTATCCTGCAGAAGGCAGTGGAAGTGGAAGCCGGGGATACCCCTGAGATCCTGCAGCGCCGGGTGATGGAACAGGCTGAGTGGAAGATCCTGCCGAGGGCAATCGACCTGATTGCAAACGGGAAAGTAACTGTCAGGGACAACAGGACGATTATCGCAGAGTAACTTATGATAACAGATGACAAGAAAAAGAAGATACAAAGTATAGAGGAGGCTGCCATGAAGGTATTGATTGTAGGAAGCGGTGGAAGAGAACATGCAATTGCAGAAAGTGCTGCAAAAAGCGACAAGGTTGAGAAGATGTATTGTGCACCGGGCAACGCAGGAATTGCAGAATATGCAGAGTGTGTGGATATCGGCGCGATGGAATTTGACAGACTGGTTGCTTTTGCAAAAGAGAAGGCGGTTGACCTCGTGATCGTCGGCATGGATGATCCGCTGGTCGGAGGGCTGGTCGATGAGATGGAGGCGGCAGGCATCCGGACATTCGGACCGCGTAAGAATGCGGCAATCCTGGAAGGGTCCAAGGCATTTTCAAAGGACCTGATGAAAAAATACAATATACCAACAGCAGCTTATGAAAACTTTACTGACCCGGACAAAGCACTTGCTTATCTGGAGAATGCAAAGTTCCCGATTGTCTTAAAGGCCGACGGGCTTGCACTCGGCAAAGGTGTGCTGATCTGCAATACGCTGGAAGAAGCAAAAGAAGGCGTGAAGACAATCATGCTGGATAAGAAGTTCGGTTCAGCGGGGAATGAAATGGTAATCGAAGAATTCATGACAGGCCGTGAAGTTTCCGTGCTTTCTTTCGTAGATGGCAAGACAATTAAGACCATGACCTCTGCGCAGGACCATAAACGTGCAGGAGACGGGGATACCGGTCTGAATACGGGAGGAATGGGAACATTTTCCCCTAGTCCGTTTTACACGAAGGAAGTGGAAGACTTCTGTAATAAATATGTATATCAGGCAACAGTCGATGCTATGGCAGCAGAGGGCAGGGAATTTAAGGGGATTATTTTCTTCGGCCTGATGCTGACAGAGGACGGGACAAAAGTGTTGGAATATAATGCACGTTTTGGGGATCCTGAGGCACAGGTTGTTCTTCCGCGTATGAAAAACGACCTGATCGATGTGATTGAGGCGTGCATCGACGGGACACTGGATCAGATCGACCTGCAGTTTGAAGATAATGCCGCTGTATGCGTCGTTCTGGCTTCTGACGGTTACCCGGTTAAGTATGAAAAGGGGCTGCCGATCACGGGGCTGGATGAATTCAAGAAGCATGAAGGATATTACTGCTTCCATGCAGGAACAAAATTCGATGGAGACCAGATCGTGACAAACGGCGGACGCGTCCTCGGTGTGACCGCGAAAGGAAAAGACCTGAAAGAAGCACGCGCCAATGCATATGCTGCAACGGAGTGGGTACATTTTGATAATAAATACATGAGGCACGATATCGGAAAAGCGATCGACGAAGCGTAAGGGATTGCTAACGAAAAGCGCAGCGGCCGAAGGGGCAGCGGCGGAGTTTACTACATCATTTTGAGGATGGTGCGGTCCGCCCGGAAAGTTGTTTAAGTAACAGCGTTTCACTCTTCATCCGCTGCGATTTTTTCTTCTTTTCATAAATAATTTTGAGTATTCTGGCGCTTCTGATTGACAGACAAAGATTACAATTGTAATATTAGAAATATAGTTTGCATGGAGATGTGTTTCAAAGAAAGGCAGGGGAGCGTTTTGGCGAGCAGGAAAGATTATCTTAAAAAGAAGAACCATAAGGGGAGCAGCAGAGGAAATATGAATAGCAGGGGCCACAGGAAAAAGTGGATATTGCCGGTGGTTATCATCGTGATACTTGTGGTGGCGGCTGTGGCAGGTTTCTTTGTCTGGAAGATGTTCCAGATGAAGGCCACACCTGAGGAGACTGTGGCGGAATATTTTTCGTACCTGAATCAGGGGAAGTACGAAAAGATGTATGAGATGCTGAGTGAAGATTCGAAAAAGGAGATTTCCAAGGAAGACTTTGTGACGCGCAACCAGAATATTTATGATGGAATTGAAGCATCTGATATTCAGGTTAAAGTGAAAGGGGATGCTGAGTTAAAGGATGGGAAGAAACAGGCATATGTTTCCTATTCCACGGTCATGGAGACTTCGGCGGATGAGATTTCTTTTGACAATAAAATGAAGCTGGTCAAAGAGGATAAATATTATCGGATTGACTGGGATTCTACTTTGATCTTTCCGTCCCTTAAGAATGAGTACAAGGTACAGATTAATACAGAACCGGCGGTCCGGGGTTCCATTCTGGACAGGAACGGACAGATGCTTGCAGGGCAGGGAATTGTGTCAGAGGTCGGGATTGTGCCGGGCAAGCTGGGAGATAATAAGGATGAGTCCGTGAAAAAGATTGCAGACATTCTCGGAATAACTGCAGATGATATCAACCAGAAGCTGGGAGCTTCTTATGTGAAGGATGATTCATTCGTTCCTGTGAAGGAGATTCGGAAGGAAGACTCTGCCACGGAAGAGGCGCTTTTGAAGATTGCAGGCATCATGATTAATGATAAAGAAGAACGTGTGTATCCACTCGGGGATGCGGCCGGGCACCTGACGGGCTATGTTCAGGCCGTGACAGCAGAAGACCTGGAAGAGCTGAAAGGGAAAGGGTATCATGAGAACAGCGTGATTGGAAAAGCAGGTCTGGAGAGGGCGCTTGAGGATGACTTGAGGGCCGTTGACGGATGCACAATCGATATTGTGGATGCCGATGGTGTGAAAATAGAAACGCTGGCCCTGAAGCCTGCCGAGAACGGGAAGGATGTCAAGGTTACGATTGATTCACAGATGCAGAAGAATGCACACCAGCAGTTTGCTTCAGACCCGGGAACGGCGGTGGCCATGAATCCAAAAAACGGGGAGGTGCTCGCGCTGGTCAGCACGCCGGGATATGACCCGAATGAATTTATCAT
The DNA here is from genome assembly GCF_003479085.1 of Clostridium sp. AF19-22AC. NCBI lineage: Bacteria > Bacillati > Bacillota > Clostridia > Eubacteriales > Clostridiaceae > Clostridium > Clostridium sp. AF19-22AC. The sequence goes on from NZ_QUGN01000006.1 coordinate 103,629, forward strand.
GGGCATGTCCGATAAGCGCTGGAAGGAACTTAACGATGACAAGAATAAACCTCTCACGAACCGATGGTATAATACATGGGTTCCGGGCTCAACTTTTAAGGCCGTGACTGCGGCGATCGGCGTGGACAGCGGGAAGCTTAAACCGGATGAAAATCTGGGGTATGTAGGCTTAAGCTGGCAGAAAGATGCGAGTTGGGGAGACTATTTTGTGACGACGCTGACAGATTACGGGCAGGAAGTAAATCTGGAAAATGCACTTGTTTATTCGGATAATATTTATTTTGCAAGGGCAGCTCTTATGATTGGTGAAGATACCCTGAAAGAGAAGTTCAAGGCAATGGGATTTGATGAGGATATCCCGTTTGAGATGGGGATTGTCAGTTCAACGTATGACGATGATGACAAGATAGATTCCGAAATCCAGCTGGCTGACACAGGATACGGACAGGGGCAGCTTCTGGTAAATCCGGTCCATATGGTGTCTATGTACACGATGTTTGTCAATGGCGGCAGTATGATTGAACCGACGATTTTATATGAAGATAATGCACAGCCCAAGATATGGAAGAAAAATGTTGTTTCAGCAGAGACGGCGGAACTTGTAAAAAATGACCTGATCCAGGTGATTGAGAATCCGTCAGGAACCGGTGCCAGCGCCAAGATAGACGGCGTGACGATGCTCGGAAAAACCGGGACTGCTGAGATCAAGGAAAGCCAGGATGATACCGACGGTGTGGAGCGTGGATGGTTTGTGTGTGAGACAACGGAGGATATCGCGAAACCGGTAGTCGTTGCAGGAATGGTAGAGGACGTCAAGGATAAGGGCGGAAGCGGCTATGTAACCGCTAAAGTGAGGGAGATTGTGGCAGCATATGAGCAGTAATAAAAGGATTGGTATAGGTGAGGTATAAATGAGAGAATTACTGGAACAGACTCTTCCTTTCTGGGAAGAACTTACAAAGAGTGAGCAGGACGCACTCGTTGAAAAGGTGACGGAAAGTTCTGTGAAAAAAGGGACCATGCTCCATTATGGCGGCAAGGAATGTGCCGGGGTGCAGATTATCAAAGAGGGGCAGGCGAGGGTCTTTGTTACATCTCCCGGTGGCGGTGAGATTACGCTGTTCCGCCTGCTCGATGGAGATGTCAGCATCTTAAGCGCGGCGTGCATGATGAAAGGTCTGGACATTGAACTGGATATGGAGCTGGAAGAGGATTCCGTAATCTGTACGATTCCCAAGTGCCTGTACAAGGAAATCAGCGAGCAGAATGCAAAGGTTAAGGATTATACACTGGAGATGATATCTGAAAAGTTTTCGGACATCATGTGGCTGTTTAACCAATATGTGTTTTCAAATGTCGCGTCGAGACTTGCGGATGCGATTCTGGAACACCGGGCGCTTGCCGGTTCAGATACACTGGCAATCACACATGATGCCCTTGCACGCGATCTCGGTACGGCAAGGGAGGTTGTAACAAGACTTCTGAAACAATTTCAGACGGACGGTCTCGTAAAACTGACCCGCGGGCATATTGAAGTATTGGATGCAGCAAAACTGGGCAAAGTATAAAAAGGGCTGCGGTGAGCTTCCTTTGGGGGGCCACAGTAACTAAAAAAGCTCGTTTTGTGATTTTGTCACAGAAGAAACACGGGAATGTGATATACTATTTACACTTAGCGAGGTTTTAACGAGCTTAGTGAAAATGCATACCTGAACACTTGGTGAGGTTCTTTCGAACCTAGTGTTCATGGTATACTGTAACCATAGTCAACAAATCTTAATTCATATATCTAAGGAGGAAATAAAAATGTCAGTAGTGAAACTTACAACAGAAAATTTTGAACAGGAAGTTTTAAAGTCAGATAAGCCGGTGCTGGTTGATTTTTACGCAGACTGGTGCGGTCCATGCAAGATGATGGGACCGGTAGTCGAAGAGATTGCATCCGAAAAGTCAGATGTAAAGGTTGGCAAACTGAACATAGATGAAGAGATGGAGATCGCCCAGAAATATGGCGTTATGAGTATTCCGACCTTTATCGTGTTTAAAGACGGTAATGTATCTAAAAAGGATATGGGAGCAAAACCAAAGAGTGCGGTTCTCTCTTTATTTGAGTAAAAGTAGTAATTGTTTAGTCGGACTGTGCATATACTGCACAGTCCGTATGTGCCTGCTTATCGGTAGTGTAAATAAATTTATGTCTTTGGTAAAAAGTGGATCCTTCCCTGTAATTTCTCTGTCATCTTCCGCAGTCGAACAATTCCTCTTGTTGGCTCATCGCGTCCTTTTTCTTTTGCGTGTTTAACTTCTTTCATAATACCATTTTCCGACGTTTCATGCACGGAGGTATAAAAAACAACTGAAAATCATTGATTTTATCAGCATTGCAGCTAGTTTTATTAGCATTTTTACGTAACGAAATGTAGTTATCGCTGTTTGCTCAGTAGCAGACATTTTCAGTCGTTACATGGACGGGGGGGATGGGCTTTGTAGTTAGGAAGCATCTGTACCCATTCCTGTTCCGTTTTAGAAACAGAATTTGTTTGGTGAAATACGTCTAGTGAGGTTGCCTTTTGATCTATGGAATACATAAAATGTCTCCCTTAGCGACTTATGATAGTCTCGTTTTTGTCCGTATCCTCAGAATATACGTGAAGAAAGAGGGCTGCATATAAGGTGATAAAGTATAGATAAAAATATTATTTTGTCAAGGAAAGTTAAGAAAAGAATGTTAAAAAATAGACAGATATAGAGGACTGAATTTGTGAAAAATTAACATTGAATACATTTTTTTATGAGAGTATTATGTGGTTAATACATATGTGACAATATATGGTAACGTAATATTGTTAATTATAATGAAAAATTTGAAAATTAAAAATTGTAGAAAATCATTTTTCGAAAGAAATTGGTGAAATAAAACTGAATATTTGTCAGAACAAATTGGTATGAATTATAATCAAAATGAATATGGGAAAGCGCAATATCAATATTGGTGGTCAACATCACTAATATTGTTAGGATATTACGTAGATAGTGAGTTGAATACATACCGCTGCATAACGACAGTTGCTAATAGAAAATATAGTCTTGGAAAATTGGACGATACAACATATTCCTCGTATTTGGAGAGAGATAATTTCTCCCAAAGTGTCTTTTCGGATCCAAAATGCATTCATTGTGAAATCAGGGGATTCTGTGGAGGAGGATGTATTTTAGAAAAAGAATATCGTAAAAATGAGGCTTGTATTTATGAAAAAAACTCATTTGATGATTTTATCAATCGGATTTTTAAACCTAAGTTTTAAAAATTATATGAAGGAATTATGTAGAAATGAGGAACTTTTTAAATAAACATAGTGGTACATTTTTGTTTTTTGTAGTATTAGAGCAGATAATAGTTGCTTTTTCAACTTTTTGTATGATTAAATTAGGAACAGGAATTATGGATGAACATGGTTTAATATGGTTTTGGGAGTTTGTAATATCTCTTGTTATTGTTTTTGTTCCAAGAATATTTAAGCAAAAATGTATGATAAAGGCAAAATATGTATCCTTTAAACGCTATGTTTCTTTATATGAAAAAAATTTGTATAATTACCCTTTTTTAAAGACAAATCATGAATTTTGTAAAAAGAGACAATCCTTTTTTCATAATCAAACATGGCAAGTCATTGAAGAAACATATGCTTTTGTGGGAGATTTCTCTGCAACAGTTCTAAATGTTTTATTTAATATCTTAGTAATAGGATTATCTTTAAATATCAGATTTTTTGTGGCATATATTTGTTCCGCATGTGTTATTGCGGTTGGTCTGTTTTCGACAAAAAAAATTATTGGAAAAAAAGTAGTGTTGCACAAGTTACTCAGAGCAGTGTGCAGGGGGCAATGTTTGATGGATGGGATACTCTTTTAATCGGCAATCGTTATAACTGGTCTCAATGGATGCAGTCATTTAAAGCAAAAATGAAAGAAGCTGAACAAGCAGAAGTGAATTATAATATACTTAATAATTTTATATCCTTTCTCATTATGGCTGGAAGCATTATACCGATAATTTTTGTAACTGTAAAAATGATTTTGAATAATTTGAATAGTGTAGGGATGTTAACGGCCATACTTGTAACATTGCCAAGACAGGTTAGTAATATACAATATTTAAGCATTGTGATTGAATATCTTACAGAACTTGTTGGGATTAAGGAAAAGATAAATAATATCAATGATGCTTTGAAAAAAGTAGAGCATCCCGAAAAATATTATGGAACAATAGAATGGAATAATATTTCTTTTTCTATTTGTGGACGAGAGTATATATTTTGTAATTTGGAAGAATGCATGAACTTTTTAGTGGAATGTGTAAATAATGGTGAATCTGGAAGGGTGGTTATAAAAGGGAAAAATGGAAGTGGGAAAACTACGTTACTAATGCTAATAAAAGAATATTTCGGTAATGATGCATATCTTTTTCCAAATCATACGCGACTTTACTTTGAAAAGAGCGATGTGAAAGAGTATTCTACTGGTCAGAGATTTAAAGCGAACATAGAAGAACTTATTAAGAATAATATTCAAAGTCAAGTGAAACTATTTCTTTTTGATGAATGGAACGCTAATCTGGATATACATAATCAAGCAGCAGTTTCAGAATACATAGATCAGTTAGCAGCTACATTAATGGTTGTTGAAGTGAGGAATAGAGAATTGTGATTTTAAAATGTAGCAGAAAAATTATTATACATTGCAGATTGGTGGATTATTGATATTCTTCATACTAACAATCCAACAGGGAGGCCAGACAAATGTCGGCCCAGATTAAAAAGTGCGATTATCATGCCGATCGACATACGGCACGTCGGTACATGAATGAAATAGATATTTATCCAAGCTACCGAAAAAAATAACTATGACGATATTTCAAGAATTTCCTGTAATAAGGAAAGATCCATATCATAGCACCTCCCTATATAGTATAAAATACACTATTTTGGGAGATGCTGTGGGTGGCTTAAGATTATTTCACAATTTTAAAAATGATATATTCAGAATATCACATATTAGGCGTTTCATCTTTTTTAGAAGCATCAATAATTTGAGTTGCGATTTTTTGCTGGAAGGATTCATCGTGTTCCACGAACAGCATGGCAGGCTGGTATTCCGTCAAGAGCGCCTCTATCTGCATACGGGAAAAGATATCGATAAAATTCAATGGTTCATCCCATATAAACAGATGTGCAGGTTCGCACAGGCTCTTGGCCAGAAGGACTTTCTTTTTCTGGCCTTCGCTAAATTCCTCCATATTTTTTTCAAATTGAATCCTGTCAAAGTCAAGTTTTCTTAAGAGCGCTTTGAAAATAGTTTCATTCAGCCGATATTCTTTTGCAAAATCAGTAAGTCCTCCTCTTAGCCAGGAGGTATCCTGAGAGATATAAGAGATCTTGATGCCGCTGCCGAGGCGGAAGGTGCCTGTATAGGGGATGGGATCTCCGAGTATCAGCCTGATCAGGCTTGTCTTGCCGCAGCCGTTTTTCCCACGCAGGCAGATCCGGTCCCCTTTTCTTATCGTAAGATTGATATTCAGGCAGACCGGCGTTTCACCATAGCAGATGCCAATATCTTCCATTGTAAGCAGTACATCGGTGTGGTATGAAAGCAGATTTAATTTCAAATCGTCTGTAGTTTCTATGTTTTTCAGCAGCCCTTGTTTTTCCGTGATTGCATTCTGCTGCCGCTTTTGTGTGGACTTTGAGCGCTTCATCATTTTTGCGGCCTGATGACCAATATGGCCCCTGTCCGGCCGCAGCCCGGCTACCCGCGTCCCAGTTTTGGTCTTTTCTATCTGATCGGACCATCGTTCTGTCCGGCGTGAGGCTTCCTCAAGATGGCGGATATCCTGTTTTAGCTGTGCATTTCTTTCTCTTTCCATTTGATCCGCCGCTTCTTTATTCGCATACCACGAGGAAAAATTCCCTTTCTGGATTTCAATATTCGTCTTATTGATAGAAAGAACATGGTCAATGCATTTGTCTAAAAAGGTCCGGTCGTGCGATACGAGTATAAAGCCTTTTTTGGTGTTCAGATATCCGGCCACTTTTTCCCTGGCTCTGATATCCAGATGGTTTGTCGGCTCGTCGATGAGCAGGAAAGCATTCTCCTTTAAAAAGAGTGCAGCGAGGAGCACCTTGGTCCTCTCGCCGTTGCTTAACGTCGAGAAGGGACGGTAAAGAACTCCCGGATCAGCATCCATAAGATTCAGCTCTTTTATAATCTGCCAGCTCTCAGACGTGGGATTGATCGCCTCCACAATCTGCAGAGTCATATCGTCAGGATTTTTTACAGGATAAGGGAAATATTCAAAATCAACACTGGCGGAAATCCGTCCGCTGTAATCGTATTTTCCCAGAAGCAGATTCAGAAAAGTAGTCTTCCCGCGCCCGTTCCGGCCAATAAAGCCAAGTTTCCAGTCTGTGTCGACCTGAAAAGATACATGTTCGAAAATAGGATCATAACTGCTCTCATAAGCAAAGGTTAAATCAGATACTTGAATTCTGGACATAAACATACCTCCTTGTCGGTTCTTTGATGTGTTGCAGCAGGGACCGTCATGCCCTGCATGCATTATAAAAGCCGCAGAAAAGTCAATTCCTGCGGCTCCTGATAACACATAAAAAGGATCTGACCATGCCCGCTTCAAAAAAAGCGGTTCCCGGGCGTAATCAGTCTGGTATGCTATGAGAAGAAAAATGAATAGACTTTCCTGCGATTGCACAACAAAAAAACGGACAATGTCCTCTCGTCTGTCTGTTTTGTTATGCGTGTGTCATTAGCAAGAAAAAGTCTTCATTCTTTCATCTCCTGTCTTTATAATCTGAAAATATCGTATCAGAAAAAATCTGGGAAGTCAATACAAAATCATATAACAATGGCGGTCCAACAGGGGACGGAAGTTAAAAACAATTCATACATTTTAGAATATTCAGAAAACGGAGCGCAAAGGGGTCTGACCCCTTTGCGTGTTTGCGTTTATCTTCATACCTATGTTAGAATAATGTAGTTAGTGAAAAGGAGGATACTATGTCATTACAGTTTATTTTCGGGAATTCCGGTGCAGGGAAGTCCTATTATTTATATCAGACGGTTATTGAAGAATCTATGAAGAATCCGGACCTGAATTATCTTGTTCTTGTTCCGGAGCAGTTTACGATGCAGACGCAGAAGGATCTGTGTACGATGCATCCCCGGCATGGGATTATGAATATTGATATACTGAGCTTTGGAAGGCTGGCGCACCGTATCTTTGAGGAAACGGGAGGGGATACGAAGCGGGTGCTGGATGATGAGGGGAAGAATCTGATCCTGCGCAAGATTGCGGGGGATTATGAGGAGGACCTGAAGGTTTTGAAGGGGAATCTGAAGAAACAGGGGTATATCAGTGAGGTGAAGTCTGTTATTTCGGAGTTTACCCAGTATGGCATTGGGTTTGATGAGCTGGATGAGTTTATGGAGGAAATTGAGCCGGAGAGTTATCTTTACTATAAACTCCAGGACATCCGGAAGGTGTATGAAGGTTTTGAAGAGTATCTGGCGGATCAATATATTACAAAGGAGGAACTGCTGGATGTTTTGAGTGATGCGGTTCCGCAGTCTGCTCTTTTGAAGGATAGTGTGGTTGTGCTGGACGGGTTCACGGGATTTACCCCTGTGCAGAATAAGCTGCTCGGAGAACTGATGCGTGTCTGCAGGAAGGTTATGGTTACGGCGGTGCTGGATGGGCGGGAAGACCCATATGTGTACCAGCATCCTTACCAGCTTTTTGCGCTGAGCAAGCAGATGGTTACGAGTCTGGTGAAGATTGCCGGAGACTGCCATGTGGAGATTGAAGACGCGGTCTGTCTGTACAAGCGGCCCCTTTACCGCTTTAAAGACAACGAGGTGCTTGGATTTCTGGAGTCGGAAATCTTCCGGTATTCGAAGCGGCAGTATGAAAGGGAACAGGACGTGCTTACTGTGCATGCAGCCAGAAACCCGAAGAAAGAGGCGGAATATACGGCCTCCCGGATCCGGTATCTGGTCAGGGAGAAAGGAATGCGTTACCGGGATATCGCGGTAATCGCCAGTGACCTGAATGCCTATGCCGTTTGTCTGGAAAAGGCCTGTGACAGTTATGGGATACCTGTGTTTATGGACCACAAGAAAAGCATTCTCCTGAATGCTTTTGTAGAATATTTAAGAAGCCTGCTGGCTATGGCTGAACAGGGATTTTCTTATGAGAGTGTCTTCCGGTTTCTCCGGACACAGATGGCGGGATTTACCCACGAGGAAGTGGACCGGATGGAGAACTATGTGCTCGCTCTGGGCCTGAAAGGGTATAAGAAATGGCAGGGCGCATGGGTACGCCGGACGGCCGGGGTTGAGGAGGAAGAGCTTGCCACACTGAACCATCTGAGGGTCCGCTTTGTGGAAAATATAGATGCTTTGGTCTACGTACTAAAGCAGCGGCGAAAGACCGTGAAGGACATCACCGCCGCGATTTACACGTTTCTGGTAAAACAACAGTGCCAGATCCGGTTAAAGGAAATGGAAGACCGCTTTCAGGAGCAGGGGGAGCTTGCACTTGCCAAGGAGTATGCCCAGGTATACAGGATCGTCATCGAACTGTTCGATAAGTTTGTAGAACTTCTGGGGGATGAGCAGATTTCCTTAAAAGAGTACTGTGAACTTCTGGATGCAGGGCTGGAAGAAGCAAAAGTCGGAGTCATCCCGCCCAGTCTTGACCAGGTGGTGATCGGCGATGTGGAGAGAACACGTTTAAAGGATGTAAAAGCCTTATTTTTCGTGGGGGCCAATGACACACTCCTGCCGGGAAATCTGGGGCAGGGCGGGCTTTTATCGGAGCGTGACAGGGAGCATTTTACGGAGAAAAAAATCGCACTCTCACCGGGATCAAAAGAAAAGACCTATATTCAAAAATTCTATTTATACATGAACCTGACCAAACCGACAGAATATCTGTCGCTCTCTTTCAGTAAAGTTTCGGCGGAAGGAAAAAGCCTCCGCCCAGCCTATCTGATTCAGGATATCAGGCGTCTGTACCCTGAACTGAAGATTGTGGATGAGGAGAAGATGGGACTTACGGATCAGGAGCTTACCCAAAAGACCGCAATGGAGTACCTGATCGATGGTCTTCGCAGCCGTGCTTTCGGACTGAGCGGGGAATGGAAGGAACTCTATTCATGGTATATTGCCAGCGAAACACAGAACCGTCTGAAAGACAGCGGCAAAGGTGCGGCAGAGATGATGCTGGAAGCCGCGTTTTTCAGGAAAGAGCCGGACAGACTGACGAAAAAAGCGGCGGAACTTCTGTACGGTGATGCATCCAGATTCAGTGTCACCAGGCTGGAGCGTTTTGCATCCTGCGCTTATGCACATTTTCTCACATACGGGCTGCGGCTTTCGGAGAGGGAACAGTACCAGTTTGAGGCAATGGATCTCGGAAACATCGCACATCAGTCGATGGAACGGTTTGCCAGGAAGGCAGATGCAGGCAGGGTTACATGGCCGGATATGGATGAAAAGATGCGCACGCAGCTGATTGAAGAGAGTGTGGAGGAAAGTATTGTGGACTACGGAAATACGGTCCTTTTCAGCAGCGCGAGAAACGAGTATATGGTAACGAGGATTAAAAAACTGATCCACCGTTCCGTATGGGCACTGACAGAACAGCTTAAAAAAGGTGATTTTGTGCCGAGCGGTTATGAGATGAAATTTGGAAGCGGCAAGATCGACAGGATTGATACATGCGAGGACGAGAATAAAGTCTATGTGAAAGTCACGGACTACAAGACCGGCTCCAAAAGTTTTGACATCACATCCTTTTACCACGGCCTGCAGATGCAGCTCCCGGTGTACCTCAATGCGGCGATGGACATCGAGAAAAAGCGCCATCCCGGGCAGGAAATCCTGCCGGCCGGAGTTTTTTATTACCGCATGAAGGACCCCATAGTGGAGAAAGAGAAGAATGAGGTACTGTTGGAGGAAAAATTACTGAAGGAGCTGAAGCTGGACGGACTTGTCAATGCAGACGATGCCGTAATTGAACATTTGGAGAAGGGATTGAGCGGGACCTCGAATCTGATCCCAGTCGGAAAAAATAAAGACGGAAGCCTGAACCGTTATTCTAAGGTGCTTGCTCCGGCAGAGTTTTCCACGTTGTTAGAGTATACGAAACAGAAAGAGCAGGAACTAAGAACACGGATCATGAACGGAGAGGCAGGGGCACGGCCGTTTGAAATGGGAAACAGTACCGGGTGTGACTACTGCGCTTACCGCGACATCTGCGGATTTGAGCCCGGACTGGACGGATACGAGTATCAGCGGCTCGAAAAGCTGAGTAAGGAAGAGGTTGTGGAACAGATGAAACAGAAAACAGGAAAGGAGGGTCAGGAAAATGGGCGTTAAGTGGACAAGCGAACAGCAGCAGGTCATTGATTTAAGAGAACGGAATATACTTGTTTCGGCAGCAGCAGGTTCCGGAAAGACGGCCGTTCTGGTAGAAAGAATCATCCAGATGCTTACAGATGCAGAGTATCCGGTGGATGTGGACAGGCTCCTCATTGTGACCTTTACGGAGGCTGCGGCTGCTGAAATGAAGGAGAGAATCCGTGAGGCCATCGAAAAATCTCTGGAGGAGCATCCCGAAAACGTACATCTCCAGCGTCAGGCCACTCTCATACACAGTGCCCAGATCACAACTATACACAGTTTCTGCCTGTCGGTAATCCGTGACCATTTCCATGTGCTGGACATTGACCCGGGATTCCGCATCGCGGAAGAAGGGGAGCTGAAGCTTCTCAAGCAGGATGTGCTGGATGAACTGCTGGAAGAGCGCTACGCAGAAGGTGAGATTCCCTTTCTGGAATTTGTCGAAAAGTTTGGGACGGGCAGGAATGACAGGAAGATTGAGGAAATTATCCTCAAACTATATGAATATTCCAGAAGTTATCCACAGCCAGACGCGTGGCTGGAAGGCTGTGCACAGGATTACAGGACCCACGGGGAAGACCTGGAAGAATCTGCGTGTATGAGGCGCGTAAAGGAACTTGTCCGCCAGAAGGCGGGGGACATGCTTTCTATATTAGAAGAAGGGCTCGTGGTGTGTGATATGCCGGATGGCCCGTATATGTACGGGGACATGCTCGAAGCTGACCGGAGTGTGATTGGCCGGATAGCAGAGGCCGGTTCCTTTGAGGAAATGTATCAGGCAGTGGGGCAGACCACCTGGAAACGGCTCTCTGTGAAGAAAGATGAGTCTGTTGATGTGGATAAAAGAGAAAAAGTCAAGGCCATGCGTGAAAAAGTCAAAAAAATGTGCAAAGACATGGCGGCTATGTACTTTTATGAAGAACCACAGGAAATCATGCAGGATATGCAGGAGGCGGCAGATTCGATGGCCGTTTTGTCAGGACTGGTACAGCAGTTCGGGGATCATTTTTCGGAGAAAAAACAGAGCAAAAATATGATTGACTTCAGCGATATGGAGCAGTTTGCATTGAAGATACTGACCGTTACAAAGGACGGGGAGCTTGTCCCGTCCCCGGTAGCCCGTGAATATCAGGAACAGTTCACAGAGGTCATGATCGACGAGTATCAGGACAGCAACCTGATTCAGGAGGCAATCCTGACAAGTGTCTCTACCGTGAGCAGAGGGAAAAATAATGTGTTCATGGTCGGTGATGTGAAGCAGAGTATCTATCGGTTTCGTCTGTCAAGGCCGGAGCTGTTTATGGAGAAATACGACACTTACAGTCAAAAAGACAGCGACCGGCAGAGGATTGATCTACACAAGAACTTCAGAAGCCGGGAGGAAGTCTTAAGCAGTGTCAACTTTATTTTTGAACATATCATGCGGAAAGAATTGGGCGGAATACTCTATGATGAGCAGGCGGCACTTTATCCGGGGGCTGCTTACGACCCCCAGACAGATGAACGGGGGAACACAATCAATCAGGCCGAACTTCTGCTGGTGGACACGTCCGCGGACCAGATACCGGATGAGGTACGTGAGAATGCAGACGACAGCATGGATATTATAGAAGGGACCGGAAAACAGATGGAGGCCCGGGCCGTGGCAAAGCGCATCAAGGAGCTGATGCAGTCCGGCCGTGTTCTCGATAAGGCAACGGGAAATTACCACACTCCCATGTATAAAGACATCGTGATTTTGACCAGAAGCATCAAAGGCTGGGCGGATGTGTTTGCCGAAGTACTCGGGGAGGAGGGAATACCGGCCTATGCGGGGAGCAGGGAGGGGTATTTTGAAACTTATGAGGTCAGCATTCTGCTGGATTATCTCCAGATTCTGGATAACTTCCGTCAGGAACTTCCGCTGACGGCGGTGCTGACATCACCATTTGCAGGACTGGATGCACAACAGCTCGCAGATATCCGGAACACATTCCCGGAGGCCCCGTTTTATGATGCAGTCAACAGATATGCCTGTGAAGCATTGGAAAATGCAGGAGACGAAAGTGCTCACACAGAGGACGGACCAGAAATAAACTCTGAGATCAGAAAAAAACTTCAGCAGTTTTTAAAGGTGTACCGGCAGTTCCGAGATACCGTGCCATACACGGCAATCCATGAGCTTCTCTGGCATATTATTGAAGATACCGGCTATGGCATCTATATCGCATCCATGCCGGGTGGTGCCCAGCGTATGGCAAATGTAGAGATGCTGGTAGAGAAAGCGTCGGCCTTCGAAGGTACCAGTTATAAGGGTCTTTTTAATTTTGTGCGCTATATTGAGCAGCTTCAGAAATACGACGTGGATTACGGGGAGGCGAATATAGCAGACGAGCAGTCCGACACGGTGCGAATCATGACGATCCACAAGAGTAAAGGACTGGAATTCCCGATCGTGTTCGTTGCGGGGATGGGAAAACAGTTTAACACACAGGATGTAAAAGGCAGTATTGTGATCCACCCTGAGTGGGGAGTGGGAATTGATTCCATCGATCTGGAAAAACGGACAAAGATTCCAACAATTCTGAAAAAAGTGATTCAGGAAGAGATCACAAGGGAGAATCTCGGTGAAGAACTCCGGGTGCTCTATGTTGCCCTGACAAGGGCAAAGGAAAAACTAATCATGACGGCGCAGCTTCCCCATGCCCAGGAAGTACTGGAAAAATTAAGCGCAGACCCGCGGCAGGGAAAGCAGACGGAGGCCCTTCCGTACTACATGCTGGCCAGTGCCCGGTCTTATCTGGACTGGGTCCTTCCGCTGGTTCCATTGGTTACGGAGGAAATTCCTCTGGAAGTCCGTATAGAAGACTGCTGGAATCTGTCTGTGAATGAAACCGCGGACAGAAAAGCCGAAGAAATAGCAAAAGACGTGCTTCAGCACTGGGATACTGGGAAAGTTTATCATGAACAACTGGGGAATCAATTGAAGGAACAATTGGGGTATATTTACCCGTATGAGCCGGAAGGAAAACTGAAGCTTAAGTTTACCGTATCTGAGTTAAAGAAACGTGCCTACCTCGAAGAAGAGCCGGCAGAGGAGTTATACAAAGAGGCTGAGGTCGTACCTCTTCTCCCCGGGTTTCTGAAAGAGGAAGCCGAACTCAGCGGTGCATCCCGGGGAAGCGCTTACCACAGGCTGCTCGAGCTTCTGGATTTCAGACAACAATATAATGAAGAAACACTGGGTCAGGAGATCGAAAGGCTGGCAAAAGAAGGCAGACTTTCCGAAGACATGGCGCAGTGTATACGCATAGCAGACATACTGGGCTTCCTGAACTGTGAAAGCGGGCAGAGAATGCATCAGGCCGCTGCCAGAAATCAGCTAAGAAAAGAGCAGCCGTTCGTGCTGGGCGTAAAAGCCGAAGAAATCTATCCCGAAGAACAAAGTGGCGAGACCATCCTTGTTCAGGGAATCATAGACGTATATTTTGAAGAAGACGGTGCCCTGACCGTGCTCGACTACAAGACCGACAAGGTGCGTACTGCGTTGGAGCTCAAAGAAAAATACCATGCCCAGCTCGACTACTACGCTCAGGCATTGGAGCAGCTTCTCGGAAAGAAAGTGAAAGAAAAAATTATCTATTCATTCACCCTGAAAAAAGAAATTCAGGTTTAAAATAGGCGGCTGAATCACTATTCTGCACACCCGCAGGGGGCACAGCAATGATTCAGCCGCCAAAAAAACTACAAGAGAGGAGAACGATAGTGCAGCATAAATACATCATCATATACCTGATACTAATAAACCTCATTACCTTTTTCACCTACGGTGCCGACAAACAAAAAGCCAGAAAAAACAAATGGCGCATTCCTGAAAATACCCTCATCCTACTTGCCCTCTCCGGCGGCTCCATAGGGGCATACCTCGCAATGCAGACCTTCCGTCACAAAACCCAAAAACCTAAATTCAAGATAGGAATTCCCATAATCATACTGCTTCATGCAGCCCTTCTGGTGCGATTAATCTGGTAAAGCAATACATAGGATTAAAAACAGGGGTAGTCAATATGGCTGCTCCTATTATTCTTGAAATATTAAAAAGTCGTAGTTACTTCTGATTCTAAATTTTACTATTAAAATATTCCTGAGTCACTTTTAACTGTTTCTTCATAATTTCTTTCCACATATGTGAGTGTATTTCTCCTGAACCCTTAGACACTTTTGTCATGCGTATATTTCCATCTTCATCAATTTTTCTGTAGAAGTAATGGTCAGTATCTTTATATAATTCCCACCCATCCCTATCACAGAATCTCTTTAGTTCTTTCCATCTTGGCACTGTATTATATCTCCTATCTTTTTAGGATCATCCATAATTAATGCTTTAAATATATACGGAATATGCTTTTCCCTATTCGGGGTATGAGAATATAACTGATAATTACTATAATACTCCAATGAATATTCTATTATTGCATTTCCGAGGTTAACTCTCGCTTCTGATTCATCCTTTCCATTTTCAATCAAATCGATTTCATTTAGGGATAATGTAATAGAGCCATCATTTTCTATAAATTTTTCCGCTGTAAAAGAATAAATATCTAAGATTACAGACATTGTATTCAAATCAGAAAACCACAT
Organism: Clostridium sp. AF19-22AC; assembly: GCF_003479085.1. Taxonomy (NCBI): domain Bacteria; kingdom Bacillati; phylum Bacillota; class Clostridia; order Eubacteriales; family Clostridiaceae; genus Clostridium; species Clostridium sp. AF19-22AC. The sequence goes on from NZ_QUGN01000006.1 coordinate 118,728, forward strand.
TTTGTCGCGAGTACGTTTTATAAATTTAGGTTTCTCCCTAATAACACTGTCACAAACCGCACTCCATTCTTTTCTAACTGTTGATGCTTGTGTCATTAACATATCGATCATCTCCTTTACTATCTCCATTATATCATAATTGTACACTTTGTCAATAATGTACAAAACGTACACTTATATAATCGTATGGATTTTCATACTGTTTTATTCATAAAAATCTTCCAAAGATTCCTAAAGATATTCTAAAGGTTTATAATAATGATTGACAGATGATATTATACATAATATAATATAGAAAAATAAATAATATTAATGAGTTCGTAATATTAAGCACATGATAATATTAAAAGATTCATAATACTATGATAAGGGAGTGATTATATGGTATTTAACACCGGTGCAGCACTGTTGGATGCAATTGTCCTTGCGGTTGTCTCCAGAGAAAGTGAAGGTACTTACGGTTATAAAATTACCCAGGACGTACGCAGGGCGATTGATGTATCGGAATCAACGCTGTATCCCGTACTGAGGCGTCTTCAGAAGGACGAATGCCTGGAAGTTTATGACAGACAGTTTGACGGCCGCAACAGGAGATACTATAAAGTAACAGAAAAGGGAATGGCACAGCTGAATTTGTACAGAGTTGAATGGAAGACTTATTCGAACAAGATTAACGAGATATTTGAGGGAGGTGTAACGGCATGAGTCGAAAAGAATTTATGGATAGGCTTGAGGCATTGCTGGCAGTAATTCCGGCGGAGGAGAGAAGTGAGGCTCTTCAGTTTTATACAGATTACTTTGAAGATGCCGGGGAAGAGAATGAGGCACAGGTGATAAAAGAACTGGGAAGCCCGGAGCAGGTAGCTGCGATGATCAAAGCTGATTTAAAGGGTGATAACAGTGACAGCGGTGAATTTACGGAACATGGATACTCAGATTCCAGATTTGACCAGAAAAACAACCCGGTACCGAGGCCGAACCGTTATAAGAGGGCAGAGGGCGGCTATACCTACCACAGTACAGACGGCGGCCAGTCATATGGAAAGCAGGGTTACGGCAGTGATTCATATAAGAACGGGGAAGAATACAAAGAAGGGCCCAGAACAAGCAAGACGTTAAAAATTGTCCTGATTATCCTGATCGCTCTGGCGGTTATCCCTGTAGGATGGCCGATCCTGCTCGGTATCGTGGGAATCTGCATCGGACTTGTATGTGCCTCGTTTGGACTGTTCGCCGGATTAGTTATAGGTGCCCTGGTATTGATGGGAGCGGGACTTTTCATCTTTATTCTGGGCCTGACCAAGATAATTGCGGCACTTCCGGTTGCACTTTTGACAAGCGGATCAGGATTAATCATCTTTATTCTGGGCCTGATTGCCGTTGTAGCGTCGGTCAGACTCTGCATTATAGTATACCCGGCGATTTTCAGATGCATTGTGAATATCTGCAGATGGCCGTTCCACAGAAAGGCGGTGTCATAACCAATGAAAAAAGGATGGAAGATTTTCTGGATTGTATGTATATCTGTTTTAGGCGCAGGCATCGTATTATGTATTGCAGGCACTATTATGGGGGCTACGCTGTCGGAAGTCCGCAGTGCCTACGGAACAGAGGAATACTACAGACATGGGGTTTTATGGTACCATAATAATTGGGGCGATCGGGAAGATTACGACGATTATGAGGATGATTATGACGATTACGACTATTATGACCATTATGATCAGGAAGAACATGAGGACCATTACGATGGAGAAACGCATGTGTCAGCGTCTGGACAGGATGTGCATAACTTTCAGGGAATCAGAGAAATTGATCTGGAGCTCAGTTACATGCAGGTAGTTGTCAAGGAAGGCAGTGGTGATTCAGTCATAGTAGACACAAGTGATGTAAATGAAAAGCTGAAAGACCGCCTGATTCTGGAACAGGAAGACGGTGAATTGAAAATAGAAGATCAAACAACTCATAACCTATGGAAAAAAATCAGCATAAAAGATGCAGGGACAATGGTCATTCAGGTTCCGAAGGACAGGGCCCTGGAAGATGTATCGCTGGAAGTAGGCGCGGGCCAGCTTTCAATAGAAAGTATAAATGCCGGGTGCCTGGATCTCAATGTGTCGGCAGGCAGGGCAGTTGTGAAGCAGTTTGAAGTAAAGGATCTCAATGTTGACTGTGGTGCCGGTGAGGCAAAATTATCTGGGACCGTAACACGCAATTCAGAAATTGAGTGCGGGGTAGGCCGTATAGAACTCGCCCTGACAGACGGTCAAAACGATTATGATTATGAATTAGACTGTGGTATAGGCCAGTTGAAAGTGGGAAATGACAGCTACACCGGTCTGAGCAATAAGCGCCATATAGACAATGGCACCGGCAAAAAAATGGAGATAGACTGCGGTATAGGAGAAATAGAAGTATCCTTCGGAGCATCATTATAAAGTCCCCTGTCCTTTGCAGTTACGGGAGAACCAATCACATTTAGTATCGATAATAGAGGAGGAATCATTATGTCACAGAAAAAATTATACCGTTCAAGAAGCAACCGCATGATTTGTGGAGTATGTGGAGGAGTAGGGGAGTACTTCAATATTGACGCAACTCTGGTACGTCTGTTGTTAGTCCTGCTGGGCTGTACAGGGTCAGGGATTGTGGCGTATTTTATAGCCGCTATCATCATTCCGGATGAGCCGGTTTAATACAAAGCATCTTGAAAACAGGCGCTGTGCCAGATGGACTACGGTAAACGGTACAGTATAATATCAGGATATGAAACATAAAAATCCGCCGCGGGAAGCAAACGGTTCCGCGGCGGATTTTATGCATTCTATCATTTTTTCTGCCCCTTCTTTGAATGTCTTCCGGCATACAGGCAATACTCCTACCAAACAAGAAAGGTAGGTAAAAAAATATGTCAGCAAAAAAAGAAAAACCAATAGACTTGAAAAATCTGGAACCGGATGAAAAAGTAAAGTACGAAATAGCCGAAGAATTAGGGCTTCTTGATAAAGTGATGGCGGAAGGATGGCGTTCATTATCCTCAAAAGAAACAGGCAGGATCGGAGGCCTCATTACGAAAAGAAAACGAAAGAGTTGAAAAAACTATGATTTTTTGATACAATTGTACGACTGGGGAGAAGAAGCATAGGTGATGTGAATGGAAAAGAGGATTAATATCTTTGATGTGGAGATTGACGGCTTCACAGCAAAGGCTGCCATGAAGGCGGCCGTTGAGTACATGCAGAGTGAGTCCATCAATACGATAGAAATTGTTACATTGGATATGCTCATGCAGGGACAGGACAGCCCTGAATGGAAAGAAGAGACGAAAGAGATAGACCTCGTGCTCCCAGGTGAAAAAGAAATCCTGGAAGCCGCTGAGATACTGGATAAAAGTTTATTGAAAGATGTTACAAATAAAATGTTTTTAAAGATGTTCCTCCGTTATCTCCAGAGGAACAGGAAGCGGATATTTCTGGTTGCAGGTTCAGAACAGGAGCTTGAGAAACTCAGAGAGGCCCTTGAGAAGTATAATAAAGGAATCATAGTCGTTGGAACCGGCATCCTGGATGCTGAAGGAAAATCAAAGGAAGAAGTGATCAATGAAGTGAACGGCGCGGAGACGGACTGTATATTTTCCGTGCTGCCGTCACCGCTTCAGGAAGAGTTCATTGTAAATAACAGTGCTTTGCTCAATGCCAGAGTGTGGCTGGGGTGTGGCCAGACACTTGTCCGCAATTACGGCGAGAGACAGACGGGCAGGGTACGCCGGTTTTTTATCAAAAAGATATTCCGCTACAGGGTGGAAAAAGAAAAGAAAGAGAATTAAAAGTTACTGTTAAAAAGCAGCCCGGACTCTCCGGCGGCCCCGGAAAATTATGGAAGCATTTTTGAACGAAGAATAATTTTGTGAACTATGTATAGTTTCGAAAATATGAATTTTTTGTAAAATATATGAGGAAATGCATAAAAAAGGTGGATTTCCTCTTTATTTTTTTGACGTTATGCATTAATATATAATTTATATATGTGCGTTCTCAATCTTACGGGAACTAAAACTTTGTGAAAAATGCACATGAGAATGAGCGGAGGAGATAAAGTATGATTTCAAATCAAATACTTCAAAACACGATTGAAGGCCTTAAAGGGATTTCCAGAATTGATTTCTGTGTTCTGGATACGGAAGGGAAGGCGCTTGCCACTACATTTGATGATTCGAAGGAATATGAGAGTGCTGTCTTATCTTTTGTAGAATCTCCTGCTGACAGCCAGGTGATTCAGGGATGCCAGTTTTTTAAGATTTTTGACGAGCAGCAGTTAGAGTATGTACTGCTTGCCGGCGGTGAGAGCGAAGAAGTATACATGGTCGGCAAGATTGCAGCATTTCAGGTTCAGAGCCTGTTAGTTGCTTATAAGGAGAGATTTGACAAAGATAACTTTATTAAAAATCTTCTTCTGGATAACCTTCTGTTGGTGGACATTTATAACAGGGCCAAAAAATTACATATTGACACAGAAGTAAAACGTGTTATCTTTATTATTGAGACATCTCATGAAAAAGACAGCGTGGCACTCGACAATGTAAGGAACCTTCTCGGAGGAAAGTCCAAGGACTTTATTACAGCTGTTGACGAGAAGAATATTATTGTCGTAAAGGAACTTTCTGACAAAGACGGCGGCAGGGAACTTGAGAAGATGGCAAAAGATATGCTTGATACACTGAGGGATGAGAGTGATGAAGAACATATCCATATTGCATATGGAACCATCGTCAGCGATATCAAGGAAGTTTCCAAGTCTTACAAAGAGGCAAAGCTTGCACTGGATGTAGGCAAGATCTTCTTCGATGAGAAAGACATAGTGGCATACAGCACGCTCGGTATCGGCAGACTGATCTACCAGCTTCCGATTCCGCTTTGCAAGATGTTTATCAAGGAGATATTCGAGGGGAAATCTCCGGACGATTTTGATGAGGAGACATTGACGACTATCAATAAGTTCTTTGAGAATAGCCTGAATGTATCAGAAACGTCAAGACAGCTGTATATTCACAGAAATACTCTGGTATACCGGCTTGATAAGCTGCAGAAGAGCACAGGCCTTGACCTTCGTGTCTTTGAGGATGCGATCACGTTCAAGATTGCCCTTATGGTAGTGAAGTACATGAAGTATATGGAATCATTGGAATACTAGAATCTATCAGATAAGAGGGGCGGGACGCATGGGGACCGCTTGGGATGATATACACGGAGTATGAATAATTAGGAGGAACATATGATTGAATTAAGAAATGTAACGAAGGAGTACTCTAAAGGCAATGCCGCGCTAAACGGCGTGTCTGTAAAAATTGAGCGTGGCGAATTCGTTTTCATTGTGGGAGACAGCGGTTCAGGTAAATCAACTCTGATTCGCCTGATCATGAAAGAACTGGATCCAACAGAAGGGACGATTATCGTTAACGGGCAGAACCTGAACCGGATGAGACATCGTCACATTGCAAAGTACAGAAGGGGGCTGGGAGTCGTTTTCCAGGACTTCCGTCTGTTGAAAGACCGTAATATTTATGAGAACATTGCATTTGCACTGCGTGTTACAGAGACACCTACGCGTGTGATCAAAAGGAAGGTGCCGGCGGCACTTTCACTTGTGGGACTGGCACAGAAGTATAAGTCATTCCCGAAGGAGCTGTCAGGGGGAGAGCAGCAGCGTGTAGCAATTGCAAGGGCAATTGTAAATGAACCTGCTATTTTGTTGGCCGACGAGCCGACTGGTAACCTGGATCCAACAAATTCATGGGAGATCATGAGTCTGTTGAAAGAGGCGAATGAGAGAGGGACAACTGTTTTGGTTGTTACTCACAACCAGGAAATCGTAAACGAGATGAACGAGCGCGTCATAACGATGAAACAGGGCGTTATCGTCAGTGATGAACAAAAAGGTGGGTATTTCGATGAGGATTAGTACTTTAGGATACGTAGGAAAACAAGGTGTTAAGAATATCGGCAGGAATAAGATGTTCTCGCTTGCATCTGTCGCAACGATGTCAGCCTGTATCTTCCTGTTTGGTCTGTTCTTCTCCATCCTGCTGAACTTCCAGCATATTATTAAGTCAGCAGAGGAAGGGGTGGCCATCACCGTATTTTTTGATGATGAGGCAACACAGGACCAGATCGACAACATCGGGGAGCAGTTAAGGAGCAGAGACGATGTTGCAGATGTGAAGTTTGTTTCAGCAGATGATGCATGGGACAAATTTAAGAATGATTATTTTGGTGATAATGCAGAACTGGCGGACGGTTTTAAGAATGATAACCCGCTGGCCGGATCTGATAACTATGAAGTATATATGAAGACAGGTGATAATGATGAAGAGAGCCTTTCGGTCAGGAGCAAGTCTCTTGCGGCGACACAGCAGGATCTTGTGAAGTTTGCAAAGAGTCTCGACGGGGTCAGAAAGGTCAACAAGTCTGATGTTGTGGCAAATACATTGTCCAGCGTGAATGTGCTCGTCGGCTATGTTTCCATTGCAATTATCATCATCCTGTTTGGTGTTTCCATCTTCCTGATCAGTAATACGGTTACGATGGGTATTACGGTCCGCAAGGAAGAGATTGCAATTATGAAATATATTGGTGCGAAGGACTTTGTTGTCCGCTCACCGTTCGTAATTGAAGGTCTGATCATGGGTCTGATTGGTGCGATTATACCGCTGGCATTACTGTACGGATTGTATGGCAAGGCGGTAGAGTATGTACTGACGAAGTTCCAGATACTGAATAACATTATCAATTTCCTGCCGGTAACGTATGTATATCGTTTCCTGCTTCCAATTGGTTTGTTATTAGGTGTTGGTATTGGTTTTATCGGAAGTTATTTCACAGTACGCAAGCACTTAAAAGTATAGGGGGAGCCTATGAACAGACGAAAGAGGAGTATAATAAGCGCGGTACTGGTGATTGTCCTTTGTTTTGGCATGGCTTTGAATGTGAATGCCGAGACAGTCGATGAGGCAAAGAAGAAGGCACAGGAACTGGAAGACAAGAAGAATGCGGCGGAAAAAGAAAAAGAAGCACTTGCCGCACAGCTGAATGCAGTCATCAGTGACATGGATAAGATGAGGGAAAAACTGGAAAAGAAGCAGGCTGAGATCGAGCAGGCAGAAGAAGAGCTTGTGCAGGCTAAGGTTGATGAGAACAACCAATATGAAAGCATGAAGAAGCGTATCAAGTTTATGTATGAGAACGGTAATTCCCAGTTGATTGAAATCTTGATAGAAAGTGATAATATTGGTGATTTTTTAAATAAGGCGGAGTATGTTTCTCAGATATCTGCATATGATAGAGAGATGCTCGTTGAGTTCCAGGATGTTGTAAAAGATGTAGAGGCTAAAGAAGAATCACTTCAGAGTGAATATACAGAGCTGAAGGGACTGCAGGATGACCTGATCGCGAAGCAGAATGAAGTTCAGACACTTTTGGAGGATAAGAAGGTTCAGATCTCCAGTCTGGATAAGCAGATCGGGGAGAACGCGGCGAAGCTTGATGAATTGATTAAGCAGGCCGAGGAGGAGCGCCAGAAGCAGATTCAGCAGCAGGAGGCGGCAAGGGCCGCGGCGAATAACAGCGGCGGGGGCGGAAGCTACGCACCACCTAGCAGTACGCCGGTAATCAGCGGAAGCGGACAGTTTACGAATCCCTGCCCCGGCTCATCGATATCCAGTACATTTGGATACAGAGATTTTGACGGAGCTTTCCATAAGGGGCTGGATTTGGCAGCCGGAGAAGGAACGCCTACATATGCAGCGGCGGACGGCTATGTTGTCATTGCAGGCTGGAGCGACAGCGCCGGGAACTGGGTTGTTATCAATCATGGAAACGGACTGGTAACAAAGTATATGCACCACTCAGCTCTTGCTGTTTCAGCAGGACAGACAGTATCCAAAGGTCAGCAGATCGGATACGTAGGAAATACTGGAAATTCATTCGGGGCACATCTGCATTTTCAGGTGGAACTGAATGATGTGGCAGTTGATCCGCAGGGGTATCTGTAAGAGATTACGGGTATCCGCAGAGGAAGGAAAGCCAATGGGCTTTCGTATATGAAAATCTCGAAGATTGGACATAGAATATGGAGAATCGTAATAAAAGTTTTATAAAGGGGGCGCTGTATGGCGCCCTCATTATGCTATTAATCGTTACAATGGGCGGCTGTGCATGGAGGTTTGTGAGTGACAGGACCCAGTCCCCGGGTTCGGCAGCCGTAAAAGCGGAGTCAGACAGTGCAACAGATGAGAAATTAAAACAGCTGGGAGAGCTGATTGATAAAAACTATCTGTATTCCGATGATATTGATACAAAGGCTCTTCAGGACGGCATTTACAGCGGTTATGTAAGCGGCCTTGGCGACCCCTATACCGTGTATTACAACGAGGAACAGACAAAAGACCTGATGGAATCGACAACGGGTGAGTATTCAGGAGTGGGAGCCGTCCTGACAAAGGATCTTACTACTGGTCTGATCACAATTGTAAATGTATACAAAGATTCGCCGGCGGAGAAGGCCGGACTGGAAGACGGTGACATTCTGTATCAGGTAGATGACCACGAGATTGCGGATGAGGACCTGACAGAAATTGTGTCGTGGATCAAGGGGGACGAAGGAACCGGTGTGACACTGCACGTTTACCGCGGGGATAAGCTGGAAAAGGTAGAATGCAAAGCGATACGCGGCGTAGTGGAAGCGCAGACTGTAGAGTATGAAATGAAGGACGGCGGTACCGGATATATCCGTGTGACCGAGTTTGATACGGTTACTTACGAGCAGTTTAAGAATGCTCTGGCTGATCTGGAGAATCAGGGCATGACCGGACTTGTGATTGACCTTCGTTCTAATCCCGGAGGGAATCTGGATACTGCCGTGGATATGTTGAAACTGATACTGCCAAAGGGAATGATTGTATCCACGAAAGATAAGTACGGTAATACAACCGAGTATTCAAACGAAGAAGACCACGAATTTAAGAAACCGCTTGCTGTTCTGGTAAACCAGTATAGTGCGAGTGCAGCCGAAATATTCGCCGGAGCCGTGCAGGATTACGGAACAGGGCAGATAGTAGGCGTCACCACTTATGGAAAAGGAATTGTACAGCAGCTCTTTGACCTCGGGGACGGAACCTGCCTGAAGGTAACGATTTCAGAATACTTCACACCAAACGGCAGAAACATTCATAAAAAAGGGATTACACCCGATGTAGAAGTAAAATTTACGGCCGATGAAAACAATAAAGAAGCAGATAACCAGCTCGATAAGGCTCTGGAAGTTATTAAGGGGGAATAAATTTCCTCTTGCAATTTGGAAAGTTGTGTGCTATTATTGGTAAAAGTTTTAACAGATTAAAGTGTTAAACGATAAAGGCTGTGAACAAGACTCTGATTTTCAGAAGCTGACAGGAAGCAGGCGTCACCGACTGAGAGCGCCGGACAGTGGAGAAGATTAAGGGAACACTTGGGAGCTGACCCGCTGAATGATTCAAAGTAGGCCGGTACGTTTTGCATACGTTACATGCACAAAAGTGGGATAGGTGTTATTTATTGCCTGTTCAATGCGGGTGGTACCGCGGATTATATGATAAGAATCCGTCCCGGGATGCAGATGCATCCCGGGACTTTTTGTGTTTACAGAAATACTATTTCAATCCGGGATGTATCAAAATATGAGACAGAAAGGAGAAAGAAAATGGAAATTGTAACTGGAAGAATGAAAAAAGACACACTGGAACTTCATGAACTGCTTAGAGAGGGAATTACTGGAAATCGTGTCAAAGTAAACGGTACAGTCCATACAATCCGGGACATGAAAACGGTAGCATTCATCATTTTGAGAAAACGTGAGGGACTGGTACAATGCATTTTTGAGGAGGGATTTTCAAAATTTGACTTGAAGGATCTGCGGGAAGCTGATACAGTCGAAGTAACAGGAATACCTGCACAGTCAGAAAAAGCTCCCGGGGGCATTGAGATCAGGATTGAAGATATAAGAGTATTGAGCAGTCCGGCAGAGACGATGCCGCTGCCAATCGCAAAGTGGAAGATGAAGACTTCCCTTGAGGCAAAGCTGAATTACCGGCCGATTGCACTTCGCAATGTCAGGGAGCGGGCGAAGTTTAAGATACAGGAGGGCATTGTCAGGGGATTTCGGGACTTTTTGTATGAGGAAGGATTTACAGAGATCCACACACCGAAGATCGGGGCAAAGAGCGCAGAAGGAGGGGCGAACCTGTTTAAGCTCGATTACTTCCACAGACCGGCGATCCTCCAGCAGAGTCCGCAGTTCTATAAGCAGATGATGGTGGGCGTGTTTGACAGAGTGTTTGAGACGGCACCTGTATTCCGGGCCGAGAAGCATAACACGAAACGGCATCTGAACGAGTACACGAGCCTGGATTTCGAGATGGGATTTATCGATGGTTTTGAAGATATCATGGCGATGGAGACTGGATTTCTTCAATACACGATGAAGCTTCTCGAGAAGGACTATGCGGCAGAGCTTGCGCTTCTGGATGTCGAACTCCCGAAAGTGGATGAGATCCCGGCAGTCAGATTTGATGAGATTAAGAAGAAGGCAGCGGAAAAATACGGCCGGAAGATCAGGACTCCATACGATCTTGAGCCGGAGGAAGAACAATTAATAAGCCGATATGCAAAAGAGGAATGGGATGCAGATTTCGTATTTGTGACTCACTATCCATCCAGAAAACGTCCGTTCTACGCAATGGATGACCCGGAAGATGAGACCTGTACTTTAAGCTTTGATCTTTTATTCAGGGGAATGGAGATTACAACAGGCGGACAGCGTATCCATGATTACAAATCCCTAATGGCTAAGATGGAGGCCAGGGGGATGGAAGATGAAGGGATGGAGCAGTACCTGAGTGCATTCAAACATGGCATGCCGCCGCACGGAGGCCTTGGTATAGGGCTGGAGCGGCTGACCATGAAACTGGTTGGAGAAGAGAACGTACGAGAGACAACATTGTTCCCAAGAGACTTAGGCAGGCTGGAACCATAAACAGTTTTCAGATACCGGGCTGAACTGCAGGGCACAGACACCTTTGCAAAAGAGGCCGGATACGGAATGAGAGGGGCCTATGTTTGAAAAGAGATGTTATTTATGCGGAGGGAAACTTGCAGATGGAAAATGTATAGACTGCGGACTCGATAATACAAGAAATGAGAAGATGACGTACCGCCTGAACCAGAGCAGCAGCTCAAGGATGGCGAAGGAGCGTTCCCACATTGAATCTACATGGGGGAAGCATGACAGGAGCGGGGAGGGCCAGAAAAGTGCAGACAATACAAATGCCCCGCATGCTGCAAAGCATAAGAGCAGTACGGACAGAATCAATCCTCCTGTAAGTCTGGGGAAAAAGGCAGGGACGCAGCAGAATGGAAATGTGCTAAAAGCGGCTGGCATGATTCTTGTATTAGTAGTCATGGTATCAGGAATTGTTTTCAATATGAAAAAGCAATATGATGAGAGCCTTCCTGCTGATTATGGGAATGTAACTTTAGTAGAGGATGAAGATCCGTATCAGTTTGCCGAAAGGGAGTTGTTAGCTGAGGGAGAAGACTATCGTGTTACGCTGGATCCCGGGGAATACCGGGTCGGTGTACATCTCCCGGAAGGGAATTACCAGGTAATTCTGGATGATGGGAGCGGGACAGTATCTGTAGACGATTATGAGAATTCTATCTACCTGTGGCAGGGGATCGGACCGGATGAGGAATACGATGAGCTTAAGGAATGGATTGATGTGAGGCTGTATCAGGGCGCGATGGTGGAAGTAAGTGGTAACCTGCGTGTAGAATTTATGACAGAAAATGGCCGGACCGACTGCATGGAAGAGCAGACAAAGAATCCTCTGACAGAACAGGTAGTACTGAAAAAGGGCACCGAGTTAACGGCAGGGAAAGACTTCCCGGCCGGAGTTTATGACATAGGGTCTGGCGGCGGGTGGACCAACATCAGGTACGAGGTTCCTTTATATACAGATTATGAGGATGAGGAGATGAATTTCTTAAGCCGCAGCAGATTTGTATCGGCCGACGAGATTGATTCCGTATACCGCAACACCGTTCTCCCCGGGGGGACGAAGATATGCGCATTGGATGCAGATGCACGCCTTATACCGAGTGAAGTGATAGAGACAGAAGATTACGATGCTTACTATGATGAGTACAGATAGTCAGAACATGTAAAGGGGTATGACCCTGAGAGTAAATGAAAGGTGGTTTTTATGTCCAACAAGATTTCAGACGAGACAATAGAATATGTGGGTATCCTCTCCAAGCTGGAGCTGTCCGGTGAGGAGAAGGAGGACGCAAAGGCAGACATGGAGAAGATGCTGGATTATATCGATATATTAAACGAACTGGACACGGACGGGATCGAACCGATGTCCCACGTATTCCCTGTAAATAATGTTTTCCGTGAGGATGTTGTTACCAATGGTGACAACAGGGAGAAAATATTGGAAAACGCACCTCTTAGAAAGGATGACAGCTTTGAAGTACCGAAAACGATTGGTTAGGAGGAGACAGGAAAGATGGGGATATTAAGTCTTACAGCTTTAGAACTTGCAAAAAAGATTCAGGATAGGGAGATTTCAGCAGTAGAGGCGGCAAAAGCAGCCATTGCACAGGCAAAGGCCGTGGAGCCGAAGATTCACAGCTATGTGACACTGGATGAGGATGGCGCCGTACAACGTGCAGAAGAGATTCAGAAGAAGATAGAAGAGGGTGTATTAACAGGACCGCTGGCAGGTGTGCCGGCAGCGGTAAAGGATAATCTGTGCATCGAGGGACAGCTTACCACGTGCAGTTCCAGAATCTTATCCAACTTCAGGCCTGTATTTACGGCACAGGCAGTCGTAAATATTCAGAAGTCAGGGGCGGTCGTTTTAGGAAAGACAAATATGGATGAGTTCGCTATGGGCAGTACGACAGAGACGTCTTACTTTGGCCCTACGAGGAATCCGCATAATCCGGAACATGTTCCGGGCGGTTCTTCCGGCGGCTCCTGTGCGGCCGTGGCAGCCCAGGAGTGCTGGTACGCGCTTGGTTCCGATACAGGCGGTTCCATACGCCAGCCGAGTGCTTTCTGCGGGGTTGTGGGACTGAAACCAACTTACGGGACGGTTTCCCGCTATGGGCTGATCGCTTATGGTTCTTCTCTGGACCAGGTCGGACCGGTTGCGAAAGATGTTGCAGACTGTGCGGCCATACTGGAGACGCTTGCTTCCCATGACGAGAAGGACAGTACTTCAGTGAAACGTGAGGACATCCGTTTTACCGATGCCTTAAAGGCAGATGTAAAGGGGGTACGCATCGGAATCCCGAAAGATTATATCGGGGAAGGGCTGGATCAGGAAGTCAGGCAGGCGCTTCTGGATGCGGCAAAGCTTCTCGGGAAAAAAGGGGCGGTTGTCGAGGAGTTTGACTTAAGCCTTGTGAAATATGCGATCCCGGCTTACTATGTGATCGCATCTGCGGAGGCAAGCTCCAACCTTGAACGGTTTGACGGAGTGAAATATGGATATCGGGCGGGGGACTATGAAGGGCTCCATAATATGTACAAGAAGACCCGTTCAGAAGGCTTCGGACCGGAAGTGAAGCGGCGGATTATGCTGGGGTCTTATGTATTAAGCTCCGGTTACTATGATGCCTACTATCTGAAGGCGCTGAGGACAAAGGCGCTGATCAGGCAGGCTTTTGACCGGGCATTTGAAAAATACGATGTGATCCTTGGCCCGGCGGCTCCTTCTACGGCGCCAAAGCTCGGTGAATCACTGAAAGATCCTTTGAAAATGTATCTGGGGGATATCTATACGGTAGCGGTCAATCTGGCCGGACTTCCCGCGATGTCCGTTCCGGCCGGAAAAGACAGCAGGGGGCTTCCCATCGGGATGCAGCTAATAGGAAACAGTTTTCAGGAAAAAACGCTGATTCGCGCAGCCTACACTTTTGAATGTGAGACAGAGAAACAGTTTGTTACTCCGGCAGCAGGAAAGGGGCGTGAATAATATGGGAAAACAGTATGAGACCGTCATCGGATTAGAGGTCCATGTGGAACTGGCGACAAAGACAAAAATATTCTGCGGGTGCAGCACTGCGTTCGGGGGCGCGCCCAATACCCATACATGCCCAGTGTGTACTGGACAGCCGGGGTCACTTCCGGTTTTGAATAAACAGGTAGTAGAATACGCGATGGCAATTGGCCTGGCGACAAACTGTGAGATCACCAGGGTAAGCAAATTTGACAGGAAGAATTATTTCTATCCTGATAATCCGCAGAACTACCAGATTTCACAGCTTTATCTGCCGATTGCCAGAAACGGATATGTGGAAATAGAGAGCGGTGGTGTCACCAAAAAAGTGAGAATCCATGAGATGCACATGGAAGAGGATGCCGGAAAATTAATTCATGATGAGTGGGATGATACAACACTGGTGGACTATAACCGGAGCGGCATCCCTCTGGTGGAAATCGTCTCAGAACCGGATATGCGTTCGGCAGACGAGGTGATCAGCTATTTAGAGAAGCTGCGCACGATCATCCAGTATCTGGGGGCATCTGACTGTAAGCTTCAGGAAGGCTCTATGCGGGCGGATGTCAATCTTTCCGTGCGGGAGGCAGGAAGCACGCTGTTTGGTACAAGAACCGAGATGAAGAACCTAAACTCTTTCAAAGCGATTGCCAGAGCCATTGACGGTGAGCGCAATCGGCAGATCGAACTGCTGGAGGCAGGAAAACCGGTAATTCAGGAGACAAGGCGCTGGGATGATAATAAAGAGCATTCTTATGCGATGCGTTCGAAAGAAGATGCACAGGATTACCGCTATTTTCCGGAGCCGGACCTTGTCCCGATTGTGATCAGCGAGGAATGGATCAAAGAAATAAAAGCGAAGCAGCCGGAACTGCGCTCTGAAAAATTGGAGCGGTATAAAAGAGAATACGATATCCCCCAATATGATGCGGAAATCATCACAGATTCCAGAATCATTGCGGATATCTTTGAATCGGCGGCAGCTTTATGTGGAAAACCGAAAAAAGTCTCCAACTGGCTGATGGTGGAAACACTGCGTCTCTTGAAGGAACATAATATGGAGCCGGAGGACATCCGTTTTTCACCGGAGAATCTGGCAAAGCTTGTAGATCTTACAGAGGCGGGCACGATCAACAGCTCTGTGGCGAAGGAAGTATTTGAAAAAATATTCGCTGACAATACAGACCCGGAGCGGTATGTGGAAGAAAATGGCCTGAAAACGGTAAACGATGAGGGGGCCCTGAAATCAGTCATAGAAAAAATTATCGCAGATAACCCACAATCCGTGGCCGATTACAAGGGTGGAAAAGAGAAAGCAATCGGCTTCCTTGTGGGTCAGGCGATGAAGGCAATGAAAGGGAAGGCAAATCCCCAGATGGTCAGCCAGATGCTCAAACAGGCAGTCACAGAAGGTGATTCATAATTTGCAATCATTTCAAACAGAGACACTATATGGTCTGATTCCGATACTGCTTCGGTGTCAGGCCATATGTTTTCTTAAACACATTCTGGAAGTAGGCCTGACTGGAGAAACAGAGGTAATTACTGATTTCGCTCAGAGTCTTGTCGGAGTAGGAGAGTAAACCTTTCGCTTCCTCCAGTTTACAGCGCATAATGAAGCTGCTGATATCGAAGCCGAGTTCTTTCTTGAATTTCTGTGTGATGTAGGACCTGCTTTTTCCGGAAAATGCCGCAACATCATCGACTCGTATCAGTTCATTCGTATGCTGCGAGATGAATTGTACACAGTCAAAAATATCCCTCGACAGGCCCTGGGGAATCTTACTTTGGGCAACTCTCTCCGTAAAATCATAAATGACTGTGCGCTGGAGCCCAAGTACGGCCTCCACAGTCTGCATCTTTTCCCCCTCCTGGATATATATGTCACTGAGCTGGTAAGCCTGTTCGATATCCATGCCTCCTGCAATTGCTGCCCTGGTGGTAAGGGTTGTGCATGCAATCAGCAGATTTTTGGCATTTCTTAACGGGGTATCACCAATCAGGCCGGTAACCAGATTGTGCTTTGCCTCTTCTGTCATCTTCATTAAACGCCAGGTCTCACCCTCACGGACGCATTCCAGATACTGCTGTTCAAAGGAATATGTATTATGGTAGATATGCCCCTCTTTCGCCTCATACACATTAGCCGAATGCATGGCTGAGATATCCTTTGATGACGGTATATCTGTCAGCCGGAAATGCTGTTCATAAACATCCGAACCGTGCTTTCAGTGACAGGCACACTGAAGACAGGGCCGATCACGATGAATTCGTCATGGCTTTCACGGGCCACATATCCAAAATAACTGAAGGACTGCATAATCACGTAGTCCGGGTTCTTTTCAAAATGAAGGAGTGACGGAAGCGATGAGTGCGTATCGTGCAGGCCCTCGAAAACTGTGGGATAAGAATAGAGTACATTTCCAGGGGTCCTGCACACACTAACAGGTATAAAAGTAGACGCATAAAACAGGCGGCAAAACTCTTTTAGATTCTCAATCATTTATGGATAAACTCCTTTCGGTATCTGATAATCGTATGAATGCTGTGATGGCGATATTTTCCCTGATGAGATGATTTTATAATAAAATGATTATAATTACAATACTTCCGGGCGGCTATATGTTATTTTATATAAAGCAGCATTAGTTATGATGATAATTTTATAATCAGAAGATCATGTAAAAGAAGGGAGTCAGCAATATGGAACAACAGAAATTAAAAGAATTGATTGCACAGATGACGTTAGAGGAAAAGGCTGGGTTATGCTCCGGTGCGGATTTCTGGCATACGAAAGGAGTAGAACGCCTTGGTATTCCGTCAGCAATGGTAAGCGACGGACCTCACGGCTTAAGAAAACAGGATGATAAAGCGGACCATCTGGGAGTCAATGATAGTATTAAGGCGGTATGTTTCCCGGCAGGCTGTGCCACGGCATCCAGTTTCAACAGGGAATTGGTGGAGCAGATGGGAGAGACTCTTGGAGAAGAGTGCCAGGCAGAGGGAGTCAGTACATTACTCGGGCCGGCAATGAATATCAAGCGTTCTCCACTGTGCGGACGTAATTTTGAGTATTATTCAGAAGACCCGTTTTTATCCTCCGAGATAGCGGGGGCGTTTGTACATGGCGTGCAGAGTAAAAATGTAGGTACGAGCCCCAAGCATTTTATGGCAAATAACCAGGAGTACCACAGAATGACTAGTTCTTCCGAGATGGATGAGCGGACGATGAGAGAGATTTACCTGGCATCCTTTGAGGGGATGGTCCGCAAAGAAAAACCGTGGACCATCATGAATTCCTACAATCGTCTGAACGGGACCTACCTCTGTGAAAATAAAGAAATGCTTACAGACATTCTGAGGGAAGAATGGGGATTTGACGGATACGTCATGACAGACTGGGGTGCTATGAATGACCGCGTAACCGCGTTAAAGGCAGGCTGTGACCTTGAGATGCCTGCTTCACATGGAATCACGGACGCACAGATTGTAGCGGCGGTACAGGACGGGACACTAGAAGGGGAAGTACTGGACCGGACCTGTGAGAGAATCCTGAACATTGTATACAGATTTGAAGACAACAGGGATAAGGAAGCTGTTTTCCATCTGGAAGAGGATCATGAGAAAGCACGTACAGTTGAAGAAGAGTGCATCGTGCTTCTAAAGAATGAGGATTCGATCCTGCCTCTGAGTGGCAATATGAAAGCTGCATTTATCGGGAAGTATGCTGAGACACCGAGATATCAGGGCGGCGGAAGTTCCCATATTAACAGCTTTAAAGTAGAATCAGCTCTCGAGGCTGCCCGCGGACTGGAAGAGTCTGCCGGTATAGAAGTTTCCTATGCAAAGGGATTTGACGATATCAAGGATGAGACAGATGAGGCACTTTTAAAAGAAGCCGTGGAAAACGCGAAGAATGCAGATGCTGCCGTAATCTTTGCAGGACTTCCGGATAACTTTGAGTCCGAAGGATATGACAGAAAGCATATGAGGATGCCGGACTGCCAGAATCGTCTGATTGAAGCAGTTACAGAAGTTCAGCCTAATGTCATTGTTGTTCTGCACAATGGCGCCCCTGTGGAAATGCCGTGGCTCAGTAAAGTGAAAGCGGTTGTAGAAGCTTATCTGGGCGGACAGGCAGTCGGAGGCGCGGTTGTCAACATCCTGTACGGCAGGACAAATCCGAGCGGCAGGCTGGCAGAGACCTTCCCGGTACGCCTGAATGATACACCGTGCTATCTGACATATGGCGGAGAGCATGATAAGTCTGCATATACGGAAGGTGTCTTTGTTGGATACCGTTATTATACATCAAAGGATATGCCGGTATTATTTCCATTCGGTTATGGGCTTTCCTATACAACATTTGAGTACAGCAATCTGGTACTTGACAAGAAAGAAATTAAGGAAAGTGAAAAGCTCTGTGTATCTGTCGATGTGACCAATACCGGCAAGTGCGCCGGAAAAGAAGTGGTCCAGCTCTATGTATCGGCAAAAGACAGCAAGGTGATCCGCCCTGTAAGAGAACTGCGTGCATTTGATAAGATTGCACTTAACCCGGGAGAGACGAAGACAGTCCGTTTCGAACTTGATGCACGTGCTTACACATACTGGAATATGGATATCCATAACTGGCATGTGGAAAGCGGAAATTATGAAATACAGATTGGAAAGTCAGCCAGTGAGATCGTCCTGAAAGAGAATGTGAAGGTGGAATCCGGGACTGTGATACCAAAGGAATATAACATGAACTCCACAATGGGTGAGATCCTTGCAGACCCGAAAGGTAAAGCAATTCTGGAACAGGCAATGGGGGCTTTGTCCGGCGGAATGGTGCCGGATACAATGGCTGAAGATGACGGCGGCGGAGCCATCGGCAAAGAAATGATGGAAGCCATGATGGACGGCATGCCGCTCAGACAGCTCTTGAGCTTTGTGCCGGGGATTCAGAAAGAAACATTGGAGCAGCTCATTGTGGCGCTGAATAGTTAGTTTACATATAGCCAGAACCAGCAAATTAACGGTTCTGGCTATTTATATTTTGTTAGAATTAGCACTCAGGGGTTGACAGTGCTAAAAATGCGTGTTATATTACAAGTAGAACAAAAAAGAGATAAATGTAATCTCCTTCTTGTTCTTTCTAAATAGATAACACCTCGGATTTCTCCGACAGTGCTATGTAACAAGATCAACTAATGTCATACCCAGAGATCTTTGTTTGAGACCCTGGGAAGATATGCGGCAGCATGAAAGGTTTAATAGGAAAGGAGATATGACTTATGATGATGCCTAGTATTTTTGGAGAAAATTTATTTGATGACCTGATGGATTTCCCGTTTGAGAAGGACTTCTTTGGCGGCAAGAACCCGCTGTATGGAAAGCATGCAAGGAACATGATGAAGACCGATATCCGTGAGACGGACAATGGATACGAAGTAGACATTGACCTTCCGGGATTCAAGAAAGAGGAGATTAATGCGAAACTGGAGAATGGATATCTTACCATATCCGCAGCAAAAGGACTTGACAAAGATGAGAAGGACGAGAATGGTAAATATATCCGCCGTGAACGCTACGCGGGCAGCATGAGCAGAAGCTTCTACGTTGGAGAAGAAGTAACGCAGGAGGATGTTCATGCGAAGTATGAAGACGGTATTCTGCGCCTGCAGGTTCCGAAAAAGGATGCACCTGCCGTAGAGAAGAACGACTATATAGCAATTGAAGGATGATCGTAAAAGGAAAAGGCTCACCGGCCCATGACAGGCCGGTGCGCCTTTTTTGTAAACAAATTCTTTCCATATCAGATTACATATTCCATAATATAGTCATCCATGATATAGCCATTACCTATATCAGCCTGCTGTGTGTTGATTGTCTCGAAGCCTAAATGACGGTATACAGCCAGGCTTCCATCATTATGTTTGTTGCAGGTGAGCCATATGGAGGTTAGCCCTCTTTCCCTGCACAGTGCCTTTAAGAAGTCAAATGCCTTTGATGCCAGCCGGCGTCCGCGGCATTCTTTTTTTACATAGAGTTTGCTCAGGAACAGTTTCCCGTTCTCTGGGTGTATGCCGCAGTAACCACAGAATTCCCCGCCGTCAAAAAGCTGGTAATACTCATATCCGTCTCCCAGCTGGGATTTCAGGGCCGGTACAGACTGGAATTTGTCTACCATGTATTCTACCTGTCCGGTTCCGATGATCGGTGTAAAATGTTCATGCCAGATGATATCTGCCAGTGCCGCTACTTCTTCAACCTGATTGTCGGTGTCTACTTTGATTGTCTGAAATGTGTCGGTCATAGTTGATACTCCTTTTATGTATAATAATTAAATAAGATGAAACATACTGTGTATGAATCAAATACATGCTAAAATAGCTGTAAATAAGTATAACACTTTTTACGGTGAAAGGTAAATGTCCGGGAAGTTTATAAATATTTTATATTTTTAATAATTTTATTAGCACTCACTTCAAAAGAGTGCTAATTTCTTATTGACTTTTAAAAACCAGTGTATTAGAATATCTACTAGATGACAAAGGGTCACATAAACTTGTACTATAATGAAAAGGAGTGTTATATATGGGAACAAAAAAAGGTAACTTATCCATTGACAGTGAGAATATATTTCCGATTATTAAGAAATGGGTATATTCTGACCATGATATTTTTATGCGTGAGCTTGTATCAAACGGCTGTGATGCCATCACAAAGCTGAAAAAGCTTGATATGATGGGAGAATATGAACTGCCGGATGATTACAAGGCTAAGATTCAGGTAATTGTCAATCCGGAAGAGAAGACTTTAAAGTTTATTGATAACGGTCTTGGAATGACGGCCGACGAGGTAGAAGAGTACATTACACAGATCGCGTTCTCAGGTGCAACACAGTTCTTAGAGAAATATAAAGACAAGACGACAGAAGATGATATGATCGGACACTTCGGTCTGGGATTCTATTCCTCATTCATGGTTGCTGACGAGGTTCACATCGATACTTTATCTTACCAGAAGGATGCCGCTCCGGTACACTGGGTAAGTGAAGGCGGTACCGAATATGAGATGCAGGAAGGGAATAAGACAGAAGTCGGAACTGAGATCACACTGTTCCTGAATGAGGACAGCCTCCAGTTTGCCAATGAATACAGGGCAAGAGAAGTGCTTGAGAAATACTGTTCCTTCATGCCAGTGGAAATTTTCCTGTCAAAGGCGAATGCAGAGCCTGAATATGAGACAATCGACGAAGAAGACATTCTCGATACAGATGAAGTTGTAGAACATATCACGGAGGAACCAAAAGAAGGAGAAGAGGGCGAGCCGAAGAAGAAAGCAAAGATCGTGAAACGTCCTGTTTCTTTAAGCGATATCCACCCATTGTGGGCGAAGAGTCCAAGTGAATGTACGAAAGAAGAATATATTGATTTCTACCGCAAGGTATTTATGGATTATAAAGAACCACTGTTCTGGATCCACCTGAATATGGACTATCCGTTTAACCTGAAAGGAATCCTCTATTTCCCGAAGATCAACACAGAATATGATTCCATCGAGGGAACAATCAAGCTGTACAATAACCAGGTCTTTATTGCGGACAATATCAAAGAAGTGATTCCGGAATTCCTGATGGTCTTAAAGGGCGTGATCGACTGTCCGGACCTGCCGCTAAATGTATCAAGAAGTGCGCTGCAGAATGACGGATTCGTAAATAAGGTTGCAGATTACATCTCCAAGAAGGTTGCAGACAAGCTGAACGGTATGTTCAAGACCGACAAAGAAAATTATGAAAAATACTGGGACGATATTAGTCCGTTTATCAAGTTCGGATGCCTGAAAGACGAGAAATTTGGTGAAAAGATCAAAGATTCCATCATCTTTAAGAATCTGGACCACAAGTACCTGACTCTGGAAGAGTGCATTAAGGCTAATGGCGGTCTGGAAGAGACTCCGGAAGAGGGAAAAGACACTGCAGCGGAGCCAGAGGCAGAAAATAAAGATTCCGATGCGGCAGAGAATGCTGACGAGAATGAAACAGAAGAAAAGAAGACAAATATTTACTATGTAACAAATGAACAGCAGCAGAGCCAGTATATCAAGATGTTCAAGGAACAGGGACAGGATGCGATCCTGTTGACACATAATATCGATTCCGCATTTATCACTTATCTGGAGCAGCGCAATCAGAATGTAAGCTTCCAGAGAATTGATGCAGAGGTGCATGATTCACTGAAAGATGAAGTGACAGAGGAAGAGAAGGAAGTATTCCAGAAAACAACAGACAGTCTGGTAGAAATTTTCCGTAAGGAATTGAACAATGATAAACTGGACGTAAAAGTTGAAAAGCTCAAAGATGATAATGTTGCGTCTATGGCAGTGCTGCCGGAACAGTCCAGACGTATGGAAGAGATGATGAAGATGTACGGCATGGGCGGAATGGATGCAGGTATGTTCGGAAGCCAGGCAACACTGATCCTGAATGCGAACCATCCGCTGGTACAGTTTGTTGTGGAGCATAAACGCAGTAAGAGTGTACCGGTAATCTGCAAACAGCTCTATGATCTGGCGATGCTGGCACATAAGCCGCTGAGTCCGGAAGAGATGACCGCATTCGTACAGCGCAGTAATGAGATTATGCTGCTGCTTACGAAGTAAAAGACTATTTATATAAAAGAAGAGCCCTGACGGGCCCATCTGTAGACTGAAATTACGGATGGGGCCCGTCAGGGCTTTTCTTCATTTTATATAGTTCATCGTAATCATAACTGCATCAGGATAAACTTTCGAAAGGAATCTGTTTTTGTGCAAGGTATCTTTGCACCATATTGTCCCATGCGTGCTCCAGAGACTTGTCCATCGAGAAGCTTTTCAGGGAAGTTCCGGTAATACACTGGAGCATGGTTCCGTCATAGCGTATATTCATGTAAAGCCCCTGTACCTGGCCAGGTTGGAAATCTAAATTATTTTGCTCGATGAGCCTGGCTATATTTTTAGGGGACAGGCTGAATATGAATTTGAAACTTAGTGGAGTCTTTTTGCCTTTGATAAGGGAAAAACAATAGTCCCGCAGAGATTTCCAGCTGGAGTATTCAGGCAGGTCCTCTTCTTCGGGGAAGAAGGGCTTCTGGATGAAGCCGTCTATTGTAAAGGTGTTGAAGGTTACGATTTCCCCTTCTATAAATAGGAAACTGTCGAATGTTTCGGATAACAGTAAGTGGGACATAAAATCTTTTACGCTGGTAAGGTGCAGGGATATCATATATGTTAACCTCCGTAGTGTGTTCTTGAATTAAGCTCGAAAATATCTCGCTAAGTGTAAATAGTATACCATAAATACGAAACTCGTGAAATACCTCGTTAAGTTTTTATGATTTTCTTAAAATTCGGTTCCCACGGGACAGAAACGTTGACTTTTGCAGGCAAAAAAAGTATGATAAAATGTATATTTACTATGTTATAAATAATGAAGGTATTTTGCAGGAGAGGTCTTAAATACGGATGATGAAGAAAAAGAAACATAAAGTGGCTAAATACTGCTGTATAGCTGTAGGCATTCTGATCCTTGGAATTTTGATTGCAGAAGGAATCAGCAGCCTGTCCCGCGGGAAGGTTGATACTTCGGAGGGACTCAAGATTATAAAGCAGGCTAAGAAAGCAGATGTGACTGCGATAGAGAATAAGATTGAGAAGCTGGAGGAGAAGGATAAGGCGGACAACAAGGAGAAAGACAAGGAAGATGAGGATACAGACAGAAACTATAAAGCGATATTCGCAAACGCCGTGATTATGGGAGACTCTATCTCAGAGGCATTTACAGAGTATGATATTCTGAACGCCTCAAGTGTGATTGCGAAGATCGGTGTGGAATTGGATGAGTTGGATGACCAGGTGGCTAAGGTGGAGAAGCTGAATCCGCAGGTGATTTTCCTGTCATACGGTATGAATGATATTATCGCGACAAACGGGAATACAGATGAGTTCGTGAAGCAGTATGACGCCCTGTTGAAGGAGCTGCAAAAGAAGCTCCCGGACACGAAGCTGTTTGTGAATTCGATTTTCCCGGTTCAGGATCAGGAGATAGAGAGGCAGCCGGTTTATGAAAAGCTGGCCGATTATAATGAAGTTTTGCGTGAACTCTGTGACAAGAGACAGATCGCCTTTATTGACAATACAGATCTGGCTTCAGATAGTGATTATGAAGAGGATGGTGTGCATTTTAAGGCGGAATTCTATCCTTACTGGCTGAACCGGATGGCGGAGGTGGCCGCATTATGATGCAGGAGAAAAATATACAGAGGCGTGGACCCGGAAAGAATATGATACTGAAATACTTCGTATTGGTGATGATCATTGCTTATATCGTCGTCCTTATGATTTATACGAGTGGCAGCACCAAGTCGTTCGATAAGATTGAAAAGGCTGTTGAGTCGTCCCTTGATACGGAAAATCTCACGAAAGTGGATGTTCAGGGCCTTAAGCGTTACTACGGGCTTAACAGTGCGGACTATGACGGTGTTATGCTTTACAGTTCACAGAAAAGTATGTCGACAGAGGAAGTCCTTCTGATTAAGGTGAAGAATGACGGGCAGATGCAGCACGTAAGAGATGCGGTCCAGAAGAGAATTGAGAACAGGAAGAATGATTTTGAGGGGTATGCGCCTGAGCAGGTAAAGCTGCTTGAGCAGGCGCAGCTGTCTGTGCGGGGAAAATACCTTTTCCTGGCCATTGCTCCTAAGGCAGAAGCCTACAAGGATGCCTTTGCAAAGAGTCTTTAAATACGGGGAGAGGAAGCTAAAAGATGTTATTTAGCAGTGTTACTTTTTTATTTGTGTTTCTGCCGGTTACAATGGCATTGTATTATATCGTCCCTCAAAAGTTCAGAAACGTAATCATGCTGATTGCCAGCCTGATTTTCTACGCATGGGGCGAGCCGATCTATATTGTTTTGATGGTTCTGTCCATACTGCTGAATTATATCTGCGGTCTGGACATTGAAGATAAGCGGGATGATCCCCGGAAGATGCGCAGAAGCCTGATATTTGCGGTAGTGGTGAATCTGCTTTTGCTGGGATTTTTCAAGTATTACGGATTCCTGCTGGACAGTCTGAATGCGGTGCTGCCTGTTGATATTCCTTACAGGGACCTGCCGCTGCCGATAGGGATTTCGTTCTATACATTTCAGGCAATGTCATACATCATAGATGTTTACAGGGGAGAGGCGAAAAGCCAGAAAAATATTCTGTATTTTGCTCTGTATATCAGTATGTTTCCACAGCTGATAGCAGGTCCGATTGTACGTTACGTCGATATCGAAGCGCAGCTTAAGAACAGGGTGCTTTCCATGAGGAAGTTTGGCCTTGGTGCTGAATATTTTATTATCGGTCTGGCGAAGAAAGTGATTCTGGCCAACTCTATCGGCCAGATTTATGAGCAGATCGCTAGTCTGCAGATGGGAAGCTTTTCCGTTTTAACTGCATGGGTCGGTTGTATCTCCTATGCATTCCAGATCTATTTTGACTTCAGTGGATACTCGGATATGGCTATCGGGCTCGGGAAAATGTTTGGTTTCGAATTCCGGAAAAACTTTGATTATCCGTACATTTCTACCAGTATCACCGAATTCTGGAGAAGGTGGCATATATCCTTAAGCACATGGTTTCGGGAATATGTGTACATACCGCTGGG
The DNA here is from genome assembly GCF_003479085.1 of Clostridium sp. AF19-22AC. Classification (NCBI taxonomy): domain Bacteria; kingdom Bacillati; phylum Bacillota; class Clostridia; order Eubacteriales; family Clostridiaceae; genus Clostridium; species Clostridium sp. AF19-22AC. Next base: position 144,508 of record NZ_QUGN01000006.1, read on the forward strand.
AGGCAACAGATGCACACAGTCCAGACAGATCATGAATCTGCTTGTTGTATGGATGCTGACAGGGTTATGGCACGGGGCGGCATGGAACTTCCTTTTCTGGGGACTTTACTACGGTATACTGCTTGTGCTGGAGAAGTTTGTGTGGGGCAGGAAGCTGGAGCGGCTCCCTTCAGCTGCAAAGCATATTTATTCGATGGTATTCGTTCTCATCGGGTGGGTGTTCTTCTTTAGTCCGAGCCTTGGGTATGCATTCAATTATATCGGAGTGATGTTCGGCGCCGGGGCGAGTGCGTTTGCCGACAAACAGGCACTGTTCTACGTGTTTACACACTGGCTGCTTTACCTGATTGCAATTCTCGGGTCTTCTGCCCTTGGATTAAACCTCTTAAAGCAGATAATTGGTGGGTTTAACAGCGCCCGGATCAGAAAAGTGGCTGCAGGAGTAGTCTACATTAGTATATTTCTGATTTCGGTGGCATATCTCGTGACAGAGACATTCAATCCATTTTTATACTTTAGATTCTAGGTGGGAATATGAACAATAATAAGAGAAAAAAGAAAAGATGGCCGGAAAGCTTTGTTGGTAAGGCATTTATAATCTGCCTGCTTGTATTGATTGCGGCAAATCTTTTGTATCCTTCGAAAAAGAAATCTACAGAAGAGAATAGAATGCTGACAGAAAGGCCGAAAATGACGGTAAGTGGTCTGGTTTCAGGCAGTTATATGAAACAGTACGAGAGCTATCAGGCGGACCAGTTTATAGGACGTAATTTCCTTAGGAAATTGAAAGTCACACTGAACCGGATCGGTGGCAGCAAGGAAGAGAACGGCGTATTCATCGGGAAAAAGGGGCAGCTTTTGGAAGATATAGCTGTGCCTGAACAAGACTCTTTAAAAAGTAATGTTGATGCAATTAAGAACTTTGCGGAATCTTACGATGATATTCCGGTCAGCATGATTCTTGTACCGGATGCGGCAAGTGTGTTAAGCAGCAGACTGCCTTCGCTTGCGTCCGTTGCAGACCAGAATGCATGCATCAGCCAGGTAAAAAAGGAACTGGGCAGTTCTGTACAGTGGATCGATGCCGTACAGGCAATGAATAAGCATAAGGAAGAAAAGATATACTATAAGACAGATCATCACTGGACCACGCTTGGTGCTTTTTATACTTTTCAGGAAGCAGCACCGACGCTGGGAATCAGTACAGATGTATCCAGTTCCTTCGTTTCCTACCCGGTAGCCACAGATTTTAACGGGACACTGGCGGCAAAGAGCGGGTGCAGGATGGGTGAAAAAGAAGAGATTGACATCTATGTGCCGAAGGATGCGGATAATGATGTCATCGTGAATTATGTGGATGAGCAGGTGAAGGAGACGACGCTTTATGAGGCAGATATGCTGAAAACAAGGGATAAATACGCAGTTTTCCTTGGCGGCAATACGTCTCTTATCGACATTAAAACACTGGCGCCGGGACAGAAACGGCTTCTGGTGGTAAAGGATTCCTACGCCAACAGTTTTGTTCCGTTTCTGACTCCTTACTTCAGGGAAATCGTCATGCTGGATCCAAGATACTATACAGGGAATATACAGGATGTGATGGATACATATAACATTACGGATGTTTTATTCCTTTACAACGGCAATACTTTTTTCCAGGACAATAATATAAGCGGAGTACTGAGCAGTGAGCAATCGGATTAAACAGGAGTTTACAGAGAAAAAGGAGCCAGTAAGGCTGAATAAATATTTAAGCGAGGCAGGCGTCTGCTCCAGACGGGAGGCAGACAGGCTGATCGAAAGCGGACAGGTGAGCGTTGACGGGAAACGGGCGGATATGGGGATGAAGGTGTCCCCGGGGCAGACCGTGAAGGTCGGGCGAAAGACCGTGTCCCGCAGTGAAGAGATGGTCGTGCTTGCGGTGAATAAACCGAAGGGGATTGTCTGTACAGAAGAGCGCAGGGAACGCAGCAGCATTATCCGGTTTCTGAATTACCCGGTCAGGATTACGTACGTGGGCCGTCTGGACAAGGACTCCAGAGGCCTGCTTCTTATGACTAATAACGGCGATATCATTAATAAAATGATGCGTGCGGGCAACCGGCATGAGAAAGAGTACAAAGTGACCGTGGACAAAGAACTGACACCGGCATTTATCGAAAAGATGTCCAATGGAGTTCCGATTCTGGATACTGTGACGAGGCCGTGTACCGTAAAGAAGATCGGAAAGTATACATTTACGATTATTCTTACGCAGGGGCTTAACAGACAGATCAGAAGGATGTGCGAGGCACTCGGATACCAGGTGAAAGATCTTGTGAGAACGCGAATCATGAACATAGAATTGGGAAGGCTAAGAGAAGGGGAATACCGGAAGCTGACCGACCGGGAACTGAATGAACTCTATGAGCAGATCAAGGACTCATCCAGTGAAACGGTGATAGATGGAAGAGATTAAGAACAGGCAGGAGAGTATATATGGCAGACAAGAATAAAAGAATGCAGGAGCTGGTGGAGCTTCTGAATCATGCGCGCCGTGCATATGAGCAGGAAGACACGGAAATCATGAGCAACTTTGAATATGATAAATTATATGATGAATTACTGGGACTGGAACAGGAATTGGGAACGACTCTTGCATCCAGTCCTACCATTAATGTAGGCTACGAGGTGCTGAGTGAACTCCCGAAGGAACGCCATGAAAGGCCTATGCTGTCACTGGATAAAACAAAAGAAGTAGAACAGCTTAAAGATTTCCTAAGGGATCAAAAGGCCGTTATTTCATGGAAACTGGACGGACTGACAATCGTGCTGACTTATCAGGACGGGACGCTTTCGAAAGCTGTTACAAGAGGAAATGGCGAGGTGGGAGAGGTCATTACGAATAATGCACGGGTGTTCAAAAACCTGCCCCTTCATATTCCGTTTAAAGGAGAACTGATCCTGCGCGGAGAGGCTGTCATTGGATATAAGGATTTCGAAAAGATCAATGCAGAGATTGAGGATGTAGACGCAAAGTATAAAAATCCACGTAACCTGTGCAGCGGTTCCGTCCGTCAGTTGAATAATGAAATCACCGCAAAGAGAAATGTGTGTTTCTTTGCATTTACGCTTGTGAGTGCAGAAGGGGCGGACTTTAAAAACTCCCGCTATGAACAGCTTGAATGGCTGGGACGGCAGGGGTTCGAAGTAGTTGAGCACCACATGGTAACAGCAGATACAATAGAAAAAGAAGTTGAGTGGTTTGCAGGGGAAATAGCCGGTAATGACTTCCCTTCCGACGGCCTCGTACTGATTTATGATGACATCGCATACGGGCAGTCATTGGGAACGACGGCCAAGTTCCCGCGTGATTCCTATGCGTTTAAATGGGCCGATGAAATAAAAGAGACCACGCTTGAGGAGATCGAGTGGAGCCCGTCGCGTACAGGACTCATCAATCCCGTCGCGATCTTTGACCCGGTCGAGCTGGAGGGGACAACTGTCAGCCGTGCGAGTGTCCATAATATCAGTATTATGGAGGAACTGGAGCTGGGAGCCGGCGACAAGATTCAGGTATACAAGGCGAACATGATCATCCCCCAGATCGCAGAAAACCTGACGCGCAGCGGAGTAAAAGACATACCATGTGCCTGTCCGGTCTGCGGAGGCGCGACAAAGATTTCGATGGAGAATGACACAAAGACTTTATACTGTACAAACCCTGAGTGCCAGGCAAAACAGATCAAATCTTTCGCCCTGTTCGTCAGCCGTGATGCATTGAATATAGAGGGGCTTTCCGAGGCAACCCTTGAAAAGTTTATCGTAAGGGGATACATCAAAGACTTTGCAGACATCTTCCATCTGGACCGTTATGAGGAAGAAATCAAAACAATGGAAGGATTTGGTGAAAAATCCTATGTAAATTTGATTAACAGTGTGGAAAACTCAAGAACAACGACCCTCCCGAAACTGGTCTATAGTCTAGGTATTGCAAACATAGGGCTTGCAAACGCAAAAGTCATATGCCGGGCCCTTGATTATAATGTGGACAGACTGTACAGTGCAACCATAGAAGAGCTAAACGAAATCTCCGGGGTGGGGGGAGTTATTGCGAAAACATTCGTCGATTACTTTGCGGATGAAAAACACCGTAAAATCTTTGAAAAGCTCTTGAAAGAGGTTAACATCCCGAAAGAAGAAGTAGAGAAAGAAGAACAGATATTCCAGAACATGAACTTTGTAATCACGGGAAGCGTGGAGCACTTTGCCAACCGCAGCGAAGTAAAGGAACTCATCGAATCAAAGGGCGGCAAAGTAACCGGATCGGTCACATCAAAGACAAACTACCTGATCAACAACGATGTGCAGTCCACCTCGTCTAAAAATAAAAAAGCAAGAGACCTTGGGATCCCGATCATATCGGAGGAAGATTTCCTGAAACTGCTGGAGGGGAATTAATCTCCCTGTCAGCGGCTTTAGAAAAACTTCATTTGTATATAACGATATTCTGAGTTATAATGTAAGACATAATTTGTTATTGAAAGAAGGGAGAATTATGTCAGATAAAGATTTTATAATTATAGATGAACTGGAAAATGAGAAAAAGGATGAATATGATGTCGATGTGGCAGACGAGAAGAAGGGACATTCTGTAGTAACGCAGGAGAAAGCGGACAAGGATGACGACGGATATGAGAAATACTGTCTGATCTGTCACCGTCCGGAGAGTGTTGCCGGCAAGATGATCGATCTTCCGAATAATATTACAGTCTGCTCTGACTGTATGCAGAAGAGTTTTGATGCAATGACGAATGGTTCCATCGATTATACGAAGCTGTTTAATACACCGGGGATTCAATTTATGAATATGTCTGATCTCGAGAACATGACCCCGAAGAGTCAGAAGATCAAGAAGAAAAAAGAAAAACCAAAAGAGTTCCGTAAGCTTGATATTAACAATATCCCGGCCCCGCATAAGATCAAGGCACAGCTGGATGAATATGTGGTAGGACAGGAGTATGCCAAGAAGGCGATGTCTGTAGCGGTTTATAATCATTACAAGCGTGTGGCTACAGATACGATGGATGATATAGAGATAGAGAAGTCCAATATGCTGATGATCGGGCCGACAGGAAGCGGTAAGACATATCTGGTTAAGACTCTTGCAAAGCTTCTGGATGTGCCGCTTGCCATTACGGACGCGACTTCCCTTACGGAAGCGGGATACATAGGCGATGACATAGAAAGTGTTGTTTCCAAGCTGCTTGCTGCTGCAGACAATGATGTGGAAAAGGCGGAACAGGGGATTATCTTTATCGATGAGATCGATAAGATTGCGAAGAAGAAGAACTCCAGCCAGCGTGATGTCAGCGGTGAGTCTGTGCAGCAGGGGCTTCTGAAGCTTCTGGAGGGAAGCGAAGTGGAAGTGCCGGTGGGTGCAAACAGCAAGAATGCGATGGTGCCTCTTACGACGGTTAATACGAAGAATATCCTGTTCATCTGCGGGGGTGCATTCCCGGATCTGGAAGAGATTATTAAAGAGAGACTTTCTCACAAGACATCGATGGGATTCAATGCAGAGTTAAAGGATAAATATGAGCATGACAAGGAGATTCTTTCCAAAGTAACGGTAGAAGATCTGAGAACCTTCGGCATGATACCTGAATTCATTGGAAGACTGCCGATTATCTTTACCCTGAAAGGGCTTGATAAAGACATGCTTGTGAAGATCCTGAAGGAACCAAGAAATGCAATCCTTAAGCAGTATAAGAAACTTCTTGCGCTCGATGAGGTGAATCTGGAATTTGACGACGGATCACTCGAAGCAATTGCGGAGAAAGCAATGAAGAAAGATACCGGTGCCAGAGCACTGCGTGCGATCATAGAAGAATTCATGCTGGACATCATGTATGAGATACCAAAGGATGATAATATAGGTCAGGTTACCATTACGAGGGCATATATAGAGGGAACCGGAGGGCCGATTATACAGCTTCGCGGACAACAGGCGATCCCAAGATTGAGTTAAGCAAATATGGCAAAGAGACAGGCGGAATTATCTGCTTGTCTTTTTTTCTTTTATTATGTAGAAAACACATAAAAATAGTCGTAAAATGCTTGAAAATCTTATACAAAAGGTGTATTCTTGTATCTGTTCGAGTTGATGAGAGTAAGAAATGTGAGGAAAATAATTATGAGCAGCTACAGTTATTTGTTAGATTTGGCAATTATTTTGTTATTCACGAAAGTGTTGGGCCTTTTGACGAAGAGGGTCCAGATGCCGCAGGTCGTCGGGGCGCTTCTGGCGGGTCTGATTCTAGGACCGGCAGGGTTTGGAATCTTGAGTGAGACGTCATTTATCCATGAAATTGCGGAGATCGGAGTCATTGTACTGATGTTCTGTGCCGGTATGGAAACCGATATTAAAGAACTGAAAGCAAGCGGAAAGGCTTCCTTTGTCATCGCCCTCTGTGGTGTCATCGTACCTCTTGTGGGTGGTTTTGCGGCGGCATATTTCTTCAATAAACCGGGAATGATCGTTTCAGATGCAGATGCAAGCGTATTCCTGCAGAATATATTTATCGGGGTTATTCTGACAGCGACATCTGTAAGTATTACGGTTGAGACCCTAAAGGAGCTTGGCAAGCTGAAGACACGTTCTGGCAATGCAATTCTGGGGGCTGCAATTATAGATGATATTCTCGGTATTATCGCACTGACGGTTGTGACAAGTCTGGCGGATTCTTCCGTAAAGCTTGGGACAGTCATGCTGAAGATTGCCGGATTTTTTGTGTTTGCCGGGGTGGTCGGATTTATTTTCTACCGTTTATATAAAAACTGGGTGGATACAGCGAAAAAAGAGCTGCACCGCCATACAATCATTGCGTTTGTATTCTGCCTGCTGATGTCTTATATTGCAGAGGAAGTCTTTGGTGTGGCAGATATTACGGGTGCTTTTATCGCAGGACTGATCATTTCCAATGTAAGGCGGTCCGATTATTTACAGAGTAAGTTTGATACGATCTCATATCTGCTCGTATCACCGGTATTTTTTGCCAGCATTGGTCTGAAAGTTGTGCTGCCTGAAATGTCCGGATCGATCGTCGGATTCGCGGTTGTCCTGACAATCGTGGCAATCCTGACGAAGGTTGTCGGGTGCGGCTTAGGTGCTAAAATGTGTAAATACCAGAACTATCAGGCGAAACGTATTGGTGTGGGAATGATCTCAAGAGGTGAGGTCGCATTGATCGTTGCAAGCAAGGGAGCGAGCCTGGGGCTGCTGGGAACGGCATTTCTCGGTCCGATTATTATTGTGGTAGTAATCACGACAATCATTACGCCGGTATTTTTAAAAGTCGTGTTCAGGCCGGGAACAGCACCCGCACAGGAGCAGCTGGTTCCTGAGAGCGAGATGGTTACAAGCTATTATGAAAATGCAAATGAAATACGTGGAGAAGGACGCTGATAAGGCGTCCTTCGTTATTTTCAGGACGTTTTATATACTGCGTATTTCTTCGAAAATATTATAAACATTGAGCTGCCCGTACCCCCATTCCCGGTTGGGGTATGTCATGAATCCTGGCCGCATGGCTCCCAGTATAAACAGGCTTTTAATCTGATAGGAGTCGATTCCCGGGGTGCCGATCTGGTAGATGATCCATTCCATGAGAAGGGCGGCGGCGCCTGCAGTGATGGCGGTTGAAATACTGGAGCCTGAACGCACGGCAAAGCGCCCGCCGGGAAGCGCTCCCTTTACATTGATGCCGGGGGCGGTAATATCCGGATTTATCCGTTCATTCCGCGTGTAGCCCCTGCCCGAACTGAGGGCAATACTGTTATTACTTCCATCATAATAAGATACAACAATCGTACTTATGGTATTTGCAGGATTCGTCAGGGTATAGTATGGGTCAGGCTGCAGGAAATAAACTTCACCACTCAAAAATTCTTTCACCGGCAGCCAGATGTGGAAAAGTCCGTTGATTACGCGTACAGGTTCTACGATCAGTTTCCAGATACCGGCCATAGGCGTACTGAACCGGAAATAGATCAGTTCGGAGGTGCTTCTCTCAACGATGATCCGATAATCAACAGTGACCCGGGTCCTGTCAAGTATAAAATCAAGGACAGAGGAAGCCGAAGTCTGGAGCGGGACTGTCGGTGTGGCTTCCCCGGTAGGTGAGATAAGCGATATTGAGAGGATATTAGGGATTTCCGTCCATAGTTCCATTGTAAAACCGGTTACATTTTCTCCCACCCTTATTTCGACTGTATCCGTAGGGGAGCCGTCCCGGAGGGTATGTGAGTAGTGATGGCGCTGGTCTGCTTCATTACCGACGCCGATAACCGGAATCCGGTTCGTTGAAGTGCCATAATATTCAAAAATAGTAGAGAGCGGCAGAACACCGATATGTCCGCCCATATTAGTACCCACTGCGGTACACATGACCAGAGGCATGTTATTGCGTGCTGCAAGGTCACTCAGATATTTGAGGGCGAGTAGGATATCGGTTTCCTGAAAACAGGGGGCAGTGTCGGGTATGTAATAGAAATCGCGCAGGTATTGCTTGGCAGGCTTCAGTTTGACAACTGCCAATGTTGATTCGGGGGCGGCACCGATAAATTGTTCTGCGGGTTCTCCGCTTCCGGCCGCCAGGCTGGCGACAAAGGTTCCGTGGCCATTTATATCTTCCGATGGGACAATGGATTTTGGAGCATCTGATCTCAATGCCTGGTCGATCATTTCTCTTGTATACTCTGAACCGTAGACAAAGTCTTCTGGGGGAATACCGGTTTGGATTGTCTGATCCCAGATTCCGGCAATGCGGGTGTTGCCGTCTAAATTGCGGAAAAGGGGGCTTGTATAATCGATGCCAGTATCGACAAAGCCGATCATGACATTATTTCCTTTCAATTGGAGCGTTGGATAATTTTGTATTGGCAGAATACCTGCCTGGTTCATTGCGTCCATGCTTAAAAGAGTATAACATTTTGGGATTGATGTATAAAAAAAGCGGTCGAGATTGAGCGGGTCAGCAAGGAATTTCGGAAGATATATACAGCGGTAATCGAAGTCTGCCTCCTGTTCGCACAGCTGATCAGGAGGAATTTCTCCAATATTAAGAGGGCGGGTTTTAGAAATAATAAAATCACGATAGTCTTCGGATAAGATACGTTCTTTGCATATAGCAGGATCCATAATTGTTTTCCTATCATTTTTTATAAACAATATATGTATGGTACATCTGGAATTATAACCCGCTGGCAAGTTATTATATTAATATTAAATAAAAGAAAATCGGTTGAAGTTGTGCATTTATGGGGTATAATGTATATAAATAAGGAATCGCTGCATTGTGTTTCCGGACTATAATCCGGAAAGATAACGGATTCAAATACGAAGGGAGACTGACAGACATGAAATCATTTTTTGAAGACTTGGGGAGAAAGATTGGTGAGACTGCGGAGACAGTGACAAATAAAGCGGGTGAGGCAGTTGAGGTACAGCGCCTGAAGAATCAGATCAGGACACTGGAACGCGGCAATGAGAGAGATTATATGGATCTGGGAAAGATGGTATATGACCATTATAAAGAAGGGGAAGTCGTAGATGCGGAGGCAATCGGTATCTGCGAAGCGATCCAGAACAGGGAGGAGAGTATTGGAAAGTATGAGCAGCAGATTTCCGATGTGAAAGGCGATGTGACCTGTGACGGATGCGGAAAGTCTGTGGCAAGGGACATGGCTTACTGTCCGTACTGTGGAGCAAAAGCTCCTGAGAAAGCAGCGCAGGAGACAGCAGATTATGCCGATGCAGTGAAGGAAAAAGCTGAAGATGTGGCGGAGACTGTCAAAGATAAGGCAGAGGATGCAGCAGAGACTGTCAAAGAAAAGACAGCCAATGCAGCAGAGACTGTGAAGGAAAAGACGGCAGATGCAGCAGAGACTGTGAAGGAAAAGACAGCAGATGCGGCTGAAACGATAAAAGAAAAGACGGCAGATGCGGCTGAAACAATAAAAGAAAAAGCGTCTGATGCAGCGGATATGATGCGGGACAAAACGGCAGACGCGGCCGATCTGGTGAAAGATAAGACAGCGGACTTTGCAGAATCTGCTAAGAAGATGGCGGAAGAGGCCGAGGAAAAAGTAAAACAGATGATGGAAGATTAGGGGGGATTTTATGGCTATCCTGGTTATTATGAGTCTGACCCTCTGTTTGACTCTGATTGATATCGCTGCGAAATCATATGTGGAAGGTTACATGAAACGTGGGGAGGAACGTACTTTTGGAGGCGGGAAAGTGATCCTGCGCAAGGAGTATAACAAGGGAATGTGCCTGAACCTGCTGGAGAATGAACCTGAGTTTGTAAAGGTGTCATCCACGGTAGTAGCAATGCTCCTTACGATTTACCAGCTGATCACTCTGATGCGGAAAAAGCATTTCCTGAAAAAGGCGGGACTCTCACTGATGACAGCGGGGGCATGGAGTAATATATTTGACAGGTGGATCCGCGGATATGTGATTGATTACGTGGGTTTTCGTACCAAATGGAAAAAAATCACAGAAATTACGTATAATCTCGGTGATTTTTTCATCCTCGGGGGCAGTATTTTAATGGTTTTGTCCTCGCTGTTCCATGTTAAGAAAAGAAAGAACTGATCTGGCCCGCAATGATATCCATAAGCCGGGTGCGTGATTCCACACTCGCCCAGCCGATGTGGGGTGTGATAAAGAGTTTTTTGCTGTCCTGGATCTGAAGGAGAGGACTGTGCTTTGACATCGGTTCCTCTGAGAGCACATCCAGACCGGCAGCAGCGATCTGATTTTTATTTAATGCAGCGGCAAGCGCGTCTTCTAATACAATCTGGCCACGGCCAAGATTCAGGAAGATGGCATGCGGCTGCATTTTTTGAAATGCTGACTGATTCATAAGACCGTTAGTATGTTCATTCAGAGGGGCATGGACAGATACAATATCAGAGGAGGACAGCAGTGTGTCAAGATCTGTCTGCTGATAACCTTCCTGCGGTGCGGCGCCTGACGGTGAGTAATAGATGATTTTTGCGCCGAAGAGGCTGGCAATGTCAGCTACCCTGCGCCCGATATTGCCGAGCCCGATGATGCCCCAGGTCATGCCATGCAGTTCATGGAAGTGTTCCCCGAAATGAGAGAAGTCGGTATCACCCGCATACCGCCCGCTTTTTACATAGTCGTCATAATAGCGGAGCTTTTCCATCAGATAGAAGAGCATGGCAAAGGTATGCTGTGCGACTGACTCCGTAGAATAGCCGGCTACATTGCGCCAGGCAATGCCTCTTTTTTCCAGATAGTCCTTGTCCAGATTATTAGTGCCCGTGGCAGTGACGCAGACCAGCTTCAGGTTCCGGGCCGTGTGGATGGTTTCCTCATTAATCTGTATTTTGTTGACCACGAGTACATCGGCATCGGTGACTCTCTCAGGAACTTCTGCAGCGGAGGTAAAGGGGTATTTAACAACTTGACCGAGCCCGTCATAGCGGGAAAGGTCAATATCTTCCCCAATTGTTTTTGCATCCAGAAATACGATTTTCATATAAGACTCCCTTCATATACTAAAATAATTGTAATAGAATACATTATTAATATCTCTATTATTTATTAGTCCAGAGTAAATGTCAACATGATGTATCCGGTGGAATCTCTATTTTTATATTTAAGTCCATATGAAAGTGTGGTATGATGGAAGAGGAATTTATGAAAGCAGGGAGAAAACATGATTCAGGACATAGCACCACACGAGTATAGGAACGAGTACAGGCCTCTGCCTCCCGAGAAAGACAGTATCGCGCTGTATTATGAAGACCATACCGTACTAATGAAGAAGACCGCAGAAGGGATCGAATACCCGACGTTTGCAGATCTGGAGCATTTAAATGAAGAGATTTATGAGGATTATACATATTTATTTTCCATAGACAATGAGCGCTATTATCTGGTCGAAGAGATAAACCGGGAGCGCCTGTCGCCTTTTACGATGGAAAATACAGAGCTCTTCAGGGCAGGTGAACCACAGTACCGTGCGTTCGCGGGCATCACCGGATACCAGCTTTATACCTGGTACAAGAACCACAGATATTGTGGGCACTGTGGTACGATGATGAAGAAAGATACAAAGGAGCGGATGCTCTATTGTGAAGAGTGCCATAATATGGAGTATCCGAAGATCTGTCCGGCTACGATTATCGGAGTGACGGATGGTAACAGGATACTGATGTCAAAGTATGCAGGCAGAACTTATAAGAAGTACGCACTGCTTGCCGGATTTGTCGAGATCGGTGAGACGGTGGAAGAGACGGTTAAGCGGGAAGTCATGGAGGAGGTCGGCCTGAAGGTAAAGAACATACGTTACTATAAGAGCCAGCCGTGGTCCTTCAGCGATACGTTACTTATGGGGTTCTATTGCGATCTGGACGGGGAAGACAGCATTACGCTGGACGAGGAAGAGCTTGCACTCGCCGAGTGGTTTGAGCGGGAAGATATCCCTGTGGAACCATCCCGGGACAGCCTGACAAACGAGATGATTATGAAATTTAAAAATGGAGAGGTATAGGAGGAACGTAATATGAGAGCAGAATTTGATGAATCTTTGGTAACAGGAAATGAAATGATCGACGCACAGCACAAGGAGCTGATTGACAAGATCAATAAGCTGCTGGACAGTTGTGAGACCGGCGAGGGAAAAGTAGCAGCGATCAAGACGCTGGATTTTCTGGCTGACTACACAGAATTCCATTTCGGTGAGGAAGAAAAACTTCAGGCTGAGATTGAGTATCCGGGGATTGAGAAACATAAAGAAGAGCATGAAAAGCTCAGAATAGTCGTAAAAGAACTCTACGAGATGCTCGAGGAAGAAGAAGGACCATCAGCAGCATTTGTTGAGCAGGTGAATAAGAACGTGATTGAATGGCTGTACAGACATATCAAAGGGTTTGATACATCTGTTGCAGAGTACAAGTTTATGCGCGAAGACGGCGAAAGACTGTAGATAGAAGGTGCGTAAGCGGTAACTCTTGTATTGGAAAAGAAATTCCTTTTGCGGGTGTTGACAAAAGAACGGAATTAGATTAGACTAAAGGATAGAAGAGCACATGCGAATTATAATTTATAATTTGTAGGTGTTCTTTTTTGTGCTTAATTGGGGAAAACTATGATTCAGAGAGGTGAGACAGATGAAAAAAACGAACATAAAAAAACTTGCGTATGATATTATGATTGACGTGGCCGGAGGCATTCTGATCGGTATCGGTATTTACAATTTTGCGGCAAACGCGTCATTTCCACTGGCCGGAATTTCAGGTATTGCCCTGATTTTCTATCATTTATTCGGACTTCCGATTGGCTGGGTGACCATGCTTCTAAATGTGCCGATCGCGATTGGGTGTTACAAGACTCTTGGGAAGGAGTTCTTCATCCGGTCGGTAAGGTCGGTTATTATTACATCCCTGATCATTGACTATGTAGTGCCGCTTCTGCCTGTATATTCCGGTGACAGGATGCTGGCTGCTATCTGTACCGGTATTTTTTCAGGGCTCGGATATGCACTGATCTTCATGAACAACTCTTCCACAGGGGGGATGGATTTCATTACGGTTGCAATCAAGGTGAAGCGTCCGCACCTTACATTAGGGAGAATCGTATTCATAACAGATGCGATTATTGTAGCTATCGGCGGGGCAATCTTTAAAGATGTGGATGGGACGATTTATGGATTTATTATTACCTATCTGCTGACCCTTGTTATTGATAAGATTATGTACGGTATTGATTCCGGAAAGATGACTCTGATCGTAACGGAAAAAGGACAGGAAGTGGCTGACAAGATAGACAAGTATTCCGGCAGGGGGTCTACCCTTCTGAAAGGACGCGGCAGTTATTCAGGAATTGAAAAAGAGGTGGTTATGTGTGCCTGCAACAATAAGCAGATGTATACCATCCGCAAGATGGTACGGGAGGTTGATCCTTCAGCATTCACGGTCATCATGGAATCTAACGAGGTTGTGGGGGAAGGGTTCAAGGAAGAATAGAAACTTTTCCGTTGCTTCTATTAGTGTTACTTCTAAATTTTTAAGAATACATCGTCCGGTAACCAGTCGGACGATGTATTTCGTTATGAGTATTACTATCAAATCTTTTACAATCCCAAATGAAATATAATGTATATCAATTGACGGAATAAAACTAAAAGAGTAAAATTATATTAATATAAATAACTGAAAAATCAGAATATTTCGATTTCATAATTCATTGTACACGTCTGACCGGGAGGTGGTTGAATGGAACGGATAGCCCGCAAGGTGACGATACACAGGAAGCTGGTCGTGGGGATTTTCCTTGTGCTCACCTGCATATGCGCTGTTTTGATGACAAAGGTAAAGGTCAATTATACTTTAGCAGATTATCTGCCGGAAGATGCAGAATCTACGGTGGCCCTCAAGGTTATGGATAAGGAGTTCCATGCAGCAGTGCCGAACGAGCGGGTCATGATCTATGATGTCACTTTACCGGAGGCGCTGGAGTATAAAGAACAGCTCGAAGCAATTGACGGCGTGGATGCCGTGATGTGGCTGGATGATGTGGTAAACCTGAAGGAACCCCTTGAAACACAGGACAGAGATACGGTGCAGTCCTACTATAGGGACGGGAATGCGCTGTTTACAGTGACGGTACATAAGGGAAAAGAGATGGATGCCACCAATGCAGTCTATGAGCTGATTGGCGAAGAAAATGCTGTCGACGGAGACGCAGCCTCCAATGCATTCTCACAGAAAATCTCGGTGAAGGAATCGATGAACGCGATGATGATTCTGGTTCCCCTGATTATTGTGATTCTGCTGCTGACCTCATCTTCCTGGATTGAGCCGGTTCTCTTTCTTGCGACCATCGGGATCTCAGTCCTGATTAATATGGGAAGTAATTTCTTCCTCGGGGAAATCTCTTATATTACCCAGGCAATAAGCCCGATTCTCCAGATGGCGGTATCTCTGGACTACGCGATTTTCCTGCTTCATAACTTTGAAGAGCAGCGTAAGCTCACGGATGATGTGGAGAGTGCGATGGTAAAGGCGATGCATCTGGCATTTCCTTCGGTAGCGGCGAGTGCGGCGACTACTTTGTTCGGCTTTATGGCGCTGATGTTTATGCGTTTCCGGATCGGTTCAGATCTGGGACTGAACCTTGTAAAAGGCATTATCTTCAGTTATCTGTCGGTTATGGTGTTCCTGCCGGCGCTTACATTATTATGCTGCGGTCTGATCGACCGGACGAAACACAGGAAGCTTATTCCAGAACTGAAATGGGCAGGGGATGTGCTGCTTAAGCTGCGGATACCGGCATTTATCGTTGTGCTTCTGCTGATTGTTCCATGCTATCTGGCGCAGGCCAGATCGAATTTTATCTATGGCATGGGGGAAGCCAATGCAGCCATGAAGCTGGGACAGGACAGCCGGAAAATCAACGAAGTATTCGGACAGTCGACGTCTGTCGTGCTGTTGGTGCCGAAGGGCGATATGGCTAAGGAACTTCTGCTGAGCAGGGAGTTGGAAAAGATGGACCATGTGAACAGTGTCGTTTCCTATGCGGTAAGTGTAGGCAGTACGATTCCGCCAGGGTATCTGGACAGCCGGATTTTAGATAACTTCTATTCGGAGCACTATGCACGGATTGTGGTCGATACGGATACAAAGGAGGAAGGGAAAGAAGCATTTGATCTGGTAAGCAAAATCAGGAAGACGGCAGGGAGCTATTACAGTGAGTACTATTCATGCGGTCAGAGCACGAATCTGTATGACATGAAGCAGGTCGTATCCAGTGATACGAAACTGGTAAATGGCATTGCAATTGCGGCGATTGCCCTCGTACTTTTCCTGACCTTTAAGTCACTGCTCATTCCGGTTATCCTTTTGTTCATTATAGAAGCAGCCATCTGGATTAACCTGTCGGTGCCATATTTTGCAGGGAATTCTCTTGTATACATCGGCTTCCTTGTCATCAATACGGTACAGCTGGGCGCAACCATAGACTATGCGATTTTTATTACCAGCAATTACATGAACCGCAGAAAGGAAATGGGGAAGAAGGAGGCAATAACGGGTGTGCTGAACCGGAACCTCATTGCAATCATGACTTCTGCGCTGATCCTCGCCTCCGCGGGGTTCTGCCTGAAACTGACCTCTTCCAACCCCATCGTAGCCGAGCTGGGACTGCTGCTGGGCCGGGGGACATTCCTTTCACTGGCGATGGTTGCCGTCATACTTCCTATGCTGCTGCTTCTGCTGGACAAGGCAATCGGGGCAGTAACGTACCACTGTACATTTTACCGGGAGGTGAAGAAATGAGAAAACATAGAACGTGGACAGGCAGATTCCTGCCTGCGATATCAATCCTGTTGTCTGTAGCACTCTGCATGACGGGCATGCAGGTGTATGCCGGGGAGCCCGCGCAGATTACGAAGGAAGAGGTAGTATATTCTTCAATGAAGCCGGACGGGCAGGTGAAGGAAATATACGTTGTAAATGCATTTGATATGCCTCAGGACGGCACAATTACGGACTATGGGGACTATGCCCTTCTGGAAAACCTGACGGATATGGGTGAACTTCATTATACAGGTGATAAAGTGAGTGTGGATGCCAGGAAGGGAAGATTTTATTATCAGGGGAATATGACTGGAAAAAATCTTCCGTGGGTAATAGAGATTACTTATACTCTGGACGGAAAAGCGGTCCCTGCGGAAAAACTTGGCGGCGCATCAGGGAAAATCGGAATCGAGATTGACACAAGGCAGAACCCGGAGGCGGATAAGATATTTTATGAAAAATATATGCTGCAGGTAACAATAACACTGGATACTTCTATCTGCCGTAATATAAAGGCAGAGGATGCGGTGCTGGCAAATGCCGGGTCAGATAAGCAGATCACGTTTACTGTCATGCCTGAGACTGTTGGAAAGATGCGGATCAGTACAGATGCGGATACATTTTCCATGAGTGGGATTTCTATAGCGGCCGTCCCATTTTCGGCGGGGGCGGACATGATTGATATCGGTGAAATCGACAGGCTTACAGACGGACTGAACCAGCTAAGCCAGGGGGTAACAGAACTGGACAGCGGGGCAAAACAGTTAAAAAACGGTGCGTCGGCCCTGCATGGAGGCACCGCGGAACTCAAAAGTGGTGTGAACGAATTTAATCAGGGGATTGGCCGGCTGAAAGAAGGTGCCGAGAGTATCAGCAGCGGTGCGGGGCTTTTACAGTCAGGGTCGGGTGAGTTTCAGGAAGGTCTGAACCAGATGGCGTCCCTCTCCGATGAACTGCTTAACGGTTCCGGGGAAATCAATCAGGCACTACAGATGTTGAAAGCAGGGGTACAGGATTTTGGAAACCTTGATCTTACACCGCTGAAGGAGCTGCCCGGAGGACTGGACAGTCTGGCCGGTGCGCTGGAACAGGTGCAGACAGGATATGCCGGCCTGTTTCAGGTAATGGACCAGGTTATCGCACAGTACCCAATGCAGGATGTCACGGCAGAAGAATTATATGCGGCTTCGGAAGAACTGAAAGGAACATCTCCTGAGACACAGGCGGTGTTTGGGAAACTGGTAAACAACTATACAGCAGCTATGGCTGTAATCGGAACTTATCAGGGAATCAAACAAAATCTGGAACAGCTTCAGGGCGGGATGACAGAGATGGTGCAGAATCTGCGGGGAATGTCCACGCAGCTAGGAGCTTTGGATGGTATGGACCCGGAAGGCCTGAAAACGCTGTCTGATGGGATGACACAGCTTGCCGGCCAGTACGCAGGATTCCATGAGGGACTGTCCAAATATATGGACGGAGTAAAAAGCCTTGCAGGGGGATATGCAGAAATTCACAGCGGTATCGGCAGTCTGGCGGAAGGAACTGCAGGACTGTCAGGCGGTATCAGCCAGACAGCAGATGGTGCATCCGGCCTGCTTGGCGGTGTAAACAGTCTGGATGACGGGGCAAAGGAACTGTCGGACGGGGCGGCCCAGCTGTCAGGAGGGCTGGACACTCTGAATGAGTCCACGGCAAAGCTGCCGGAAGAAATCAGGAAAGGCATTGATGAAATGCTGGATAAATATACGAACAATGATTTTAAGCCGGTATCTTTTACATCTGTTAAAAACAGAAATGTCGGGGCGGTACAGTTCGTACTCTCTACAGAAGGGATCAGCAGGCCGGAGACTGAGAAGCCGGAGACAGAAGATACAAAAAAAGAAAGTGCATGGGAGAAGTTTATAAATCTTTTTCGGTAGGAGTGAAAAACATGAGTAGTCATAGATAGAATTTGTTATAAAAGTATATCTAATCAGTTAAAGTCCGGACTCCCGCCCGGACTTTTTTGTTTCATAGGATGTACATCCTATAAAGCATTTTCAACTGCGGACATTTCTTTATCTAAATGATAGAAATGCATTATAAAAATCGCGCCAGCGCATAGAGCAATAGGTATTACCAGGTAAACAGCCTCGATAGAATGTATGGCGGAGGGGGACTGCACAGACAGTTTTTGATTATACCCTCCGATTGAAAGAACAAATCCTGTCAGGGCGCCTCCGGTACTGGACGCAAGCTTTTCCATAAAAGTGGCGGCAGAGAAGGTGACTCCCTGTGTGCGGATTCCTGACTTGTATTCTCCATAATCGATCGCATCTGCAATCATAGCATATAGAAGTCCGGTTGCAAATCCATTTCCAAATCCAGAAATAAACATTCCTATATATAAAACAGACACTTTACTGCATATCAGAATCAAAATCCTTCCAAGAATCCCCAGAAAAAATCCAAAGCATACAAGATTTCTTTTCGAAAATCTTCTGTTCAAGCGTGGTATGGTCAGCATTGCAATGACAGAAGCATAATTCATGAGCGAAAGTGTAGACATCAGTGCGATGTTATGGACCTTGTATTTCAGATAGTACATGGCTCCGGAATTATAGACAGTCATATACACACTATGAAAAAACGTCAGCGCCATCAGGCAGTACAGTGGTACATTGCCCCTTAGTCCGCGCAGGGAGTCCCTTACCCCCAGCTTCGCATGCGCCTGCTTCTCAGACACATTTTCCCGAATCATCGTATAACAGAATAACAGACAAGCTCCGGCGAAAATCCCGTAGAGGGCAGCTGTCTTAAAATAGCCGGCCTTTTCATTTCCGCGGCCCAGATATGCAACTAACGGTATTGTGATGACAGAAGAGACGGCTCCGGCAAGCTGTCCAAAGACCATCCTCCAGGTGTTTACATTTGTGCGCTCCTGCGGGTCGTTAGTCATATTAGGCAAAATGGCGCCAAGAGGAATATTAACCGCTGTCGCTGCAATGCCATAACCGATATATGTGATGTAGGCAAATGCCAGTTTAAAGCCCCCGGACATGTCTGGAGAGAGAAAACACAGCGCTCCGAAAACTCCGAGAGGGACTGCATCGCCTAAAAACCAGGGACGGCATTTCCCCTTTCGGGAGTGTGTATTATCTACCAGATAACCGAAAAACGGATCATTGACCGCATCGAAAATTCTGGCAGCCAGAAACATAGTACCTACGGCTGCCGGATGAATGCCGGCCACGTCAGTATAAAAGTAGGTAAGATACGACATCTGAACCAGCCTTAGTAAAGTAGTTGATGCATCGCCCAGACCATATGCAGTTTTCGACAGGGCAGAAACCTTCGCTTGTTTGCCGGATTCCATTCTGATCATACCTCCCCGGATGTGTCCGATCAGGATTCTGAACGGTTACCTGTATTGTACTATATCCACAGGGTTTCCGGTACCTCATTTGACAATTTTGTGATTCATAATATGAATCAGGACTTGCAACTATCGGCTGATATATTTTCCTTTTCTTCGTGTATTCTGAAAAAAAGAAAAGAAAGGAGCAGCAGAATCATGGACAAGAATTTAGTATTTATGTATGTCAGTTCCTGGGCAGAGCACGGCGGTGTTCCGGGCCTGGGACAGTATACGTTTGATCAGCAAAACGGAGAGATCAGGTTTGTCAGGCAGATTAGTAATAAGGAGTCATTTAACGGCTCATATATTGACAGCCGGAAAAACAAACTGTATGTGAACAACGAGGTCATGCATTTCATGGGTGCACCCTGTTCTTCCGGGCGTATTTTCATATATGATTTAGACCCCGTAAGCGGCGAAGCAAAGGAAAATATGAGACTTGTTACGGAGTGCCCCAATCCGGCTTATGTTACGGTAGATCCAACCGGGATGTATTTATTTGAGGCACATCATTCATTCCCAATGGGAGTAGCGGTTCATAGAAGAAGCGCGGACGGTACAATTGAGACAAAAGTGACTTATGCGGAGGCCGATCTGCAGGTATACAGCCTGAATGAAGCCGGGAATCCGGTGCGCCTGGTAGAAAATGTCAATCACGGGGACGAAACCGGAAAGAAGGAAGCACATCCGCACTGTGCGGTATTTTCGCCCTCCGGGAAACTGATTGCAGTGGCAGACAAGGGAAATGGGTTCCTGTATCTGTATTCATTTGACTACAATCAAAAAAGGTTAAGACTGCTGAGCAGGACATTAACAGATACCGGGAATGCCTCTCCGCGATATGTCGTATTCCACCCGGAAAAACCGTATCTTTTTGTGAACCATGAGGCGTCATACGACGGCAAATGTTATGTGACGGCCTTTCGTTATGAGGAAGACGGAAATGTGGAAAAAATCTGTATAGAAAATGCACTGGACCAGAGTCTTCCTGTAAAGAAAACGACGAGGCTGGAGCAGCAGGGGTTTGTGATTGATCCCGAAGGAAGGTACCTGTATACATTAATCAATGCGGCCGATGTCATCGCAGTGATGGCGATCGATCAGGAGAGCGGGGCTTTAACACGGATTCAGAATCTTGCGGTGCCCGGGAACCGGCCGAGAGGCCTGGCGATTTCCCCGAATGGAAGGTATATCGTGTCAGCCTGCCTGGTCGGCGGTGAACTGACTTCCTACGAGATCGCAAAGGATGGTACGTTATCAGCCGCCTGCCAGGGGCCGGTACAGCCGGGGGCATCGTATATATCCTTTTACTGTCCGGAATAGGAGGCAAATATGAAAAGTGTAAAATTAATTGATTTTTCCAGCAGACATGAGCAGTATATTCAGAATCCGGACGGCTCATTCAGCCATATGGATGAAGCATACTTTGAGTCGGTGAAAACAGCCCCGGGGACGTGGAGAATTCTCAGTTCAGGAGATTTCTCTTATCTTGTGGAGGGAGAAAATGAAGCGCTTGCAATTGATACGGGCTACGGGGCCGGAAATATCCGTGAATATATGCAGAGCCTTACCGAAAAACCAGTCAAATCAGTGGTGAATACCCATGATCATTTTGACCATACGGCGAATAACGGTTATTTTGAACAGGCATTTATGTCGCAGGAGACAGGGCGTCTGGCGACGATTCCTTCCCCCAGCTTTGCGGGAATTACATTTCCGCAGGATTATAAGCGGATTATCATCGGGGAAGGATACATTTTTCATCTGGGGGAACGGGATCTGGAGGTTTTTGCGTTTCCGGACCATGCAGCCGGCAGCATTGTACTGCTGGACCGCCGGGAGAGGCTTCTGTTCTCCGGAGATGAGCTTACAGAAGGAGAAAAGCATCTGAACGGGGGGCTTACCTCTTTTGCGGAAAATTTAAGAAAACTTGCGGCACACCGCGGGGAGTTTGATACATTATGTGCAGGTCAGGGACACTTTGACGCAGCTGTCATTGACAGACTGCTGGCATGTGCGGAATACATTTTAGACGGACACGAGGGAGAAATTCCCCGCCCCCATAAGTTCAGGCTGCCGGAAATCACGGCACCTGACGGCAGCCGGGCCTATCACAGGCAGATGCCGCATCCTGAAGATATGCATTTTGACGGGGAAGGGGCAGATATGTCCTATCTGCGCCAGGTAGAATATGCAGGGACGAGTATCACGTATGACATTCGATTGAGAGAAAAATAAGAGAAAATGAAGACAGGAAGGAAATCATTATGAACAGTCAATATTATGAAATAAAAAATAAATATATACAACTAACCCACCGTCAGGGCGGTGTGGTCTATGAACCGGTCCGTCAGGAGGAACGTGCAGGCACGGGGATCGTACTGATGCATTCGGACGGAGACTACTATGGGTTCATTCCGGCACCAGAGCTTGCTAAAAGAGGATTTACAGTGGTGGCATCCAATGTAGGGGAATCCAGAGGGCCTTTTGAGGATAAACTGGAGGATGTCGGGAGAGCCCTGGAATATATGCAGTCGTATGAGGGAATCCAGAGGACTGTGCTTCTGGGGCACAGTGGGGGCGCCACTCTGATGAGCGCATATCAGGCAGTTGCAGAGAACGGAGTTTCTATATTTCAGGATGAACACCGGATTGTGAAGATGAGAGACATGAAGAAGCTGCCAAAGGCGGATGCGGTGATGCTGCTGGATTCAAACTGGGGAAATGGCGTTATGACGCTGGTAAGTCTGGAGCCGGGGATTACAGCTCAGACATCAAGCCGCAGCCTGAAGCCCGGATTTGACCTGTTTGATCCGAAAAACGGATTTCATCCGGAGGGCTCCCGGTACTCCGATGAATTTGTTGCAAATTACCACAAAGCGCAGGAGGAACGCAACAACGCATTGATAGCATATGCTCTGGAGCGGCTGGAGAAGATTGAAGCAGGTGCCGGAGATTTTGATGACGATGAACCGTTTATTATTGCCGGCGGCTCACAGATTGCACCGAATAATAAACTGTTCCCGCAGGATATCCGGTATTTATCCCACACGCAGGAAAAATACGATTTAATCCATGCAGACGCAGCCGTAACAAATGAGGTGATCTGTTCTCTGAGAAGCCCGCACTTTGATAAGAATATGGTGACAATGAATAAATTCGCCACAGATATCACAACAATCCGTACATATTTGACCTGCTCCTGCGTCCGCACGAAGGGATTCGGATATGACAGCACCCATATGTCCGGTATTGACTGGGATTCCTCTTTCAGCTGCACGCCGGGAAATATCCGGCATGTGAGGGTCCCTCTTTTGATTATGGGGATGACGGGAAGCTATGAATTTCTGGCTGCGGAAGAAATATATAAGCAGGCACCGGGAAAGGATAAAACGATCGCATTTGTAGAAGGTGCATCTCATAATTTTACCCCGCAGGAGGACGCAAAGGGGTACCCGTTTGGAGATACGGTGAAGAACTGTTTTGACTACATTGCAGTCTGGCTGGATAAACTGGGGGCCTAGAGTGTAAATCTGCCTGTTGAAATACAGAAAGAGATTCTGGTATACTGGTATCAACAATGTGGTGGTTTTACGAAAGAGGGTAGAGGTTAGGGTATGGAGACAAAAAATATTCAGGACTTTCTGGCACTGGCAGAGCTGGGGAGCTCTTACGCAGCAGCAGAGAAGCTGTTTGTATCGCAGTCCACTCTGGTACGTCACATCCAGTCTTTTGAGGAGGAGTTCGGCATCACGCTGTTTGACCGGACAAGGACTGGCTTTGTGCTGAATGAGGCGGGCAAGACATTTCTTCCATATGCGAAAAAGATTGCATTTGCACAGCAGCAGTGCTATAAGGCGCTGCACCATGAAGATGAGGAAAGCAATGTCATAAAGATTACGGCATTCGGTAAAATCATCGATCTGCTGATCGATTTTAAGAAGAAATATCCACAGTATACGCTGGAATATTATCATCCGGAGCATGCCGATATGAAGCTGCGTGAGGGACTTCTGGATGTTGTTTTTATGGCTGGGGCAGATAATCTGGATAATGAACTCGTGCTGTATCCTTTTATGAGCATCCGCATGCTTGCAGTTGTATATGATTCCCACCCGTTGGCAGACAAAGGCGCCGTATCGCTTGAAGAACTGAAGGATGAGAAGTTCGTTGCCATGACAGAGGATGCCACATTCAGCGATATGTTTATGGAGTTTTTTAACAAGCTTGGATTTACACCTGACATTACGGCCACGGCGCCGGTGGGGAATGATGTGCTTAAGATGGTAGAACAAAAGATTGGCATTGCGCTGATCCACGGAACACCAGAGTATGCTCCCAGCCGGCCGGGCCTGAAAATCCTGGATATTGTGCCAAATATAGAGTACAATATCGCTATGTGCTACCGCAATGACGGAAGTCTGTCCAAAGCGGCAGAATCATTTATCAGGTTTGCTAAGAAATGGAAGATAAACAATAAAGATATCAATCAAACACTATTAGAATAAAGATAGGCATATTATACAGAAGTCTGGTTTCACCAGGCTTCTTTTTTTGTGATATATAGAAAAAACTGCTGCACATAAAAATAAAATAAAGTAAAAATGCACAATGCGTTTTGCGCATCACAGCATCCAGATTGTGAAGTAACAAAAGCAGGAGACATATGGTAAATTCATTTTAGGGCAAGGAAACAGCATGAAAAATTCAGGTACAGGAGGGATTAATTTGGCGGATAAAAAGTGGATAAGCCATACAAACCGGAGACTGAGACAGAAGCTATATGAACGGGATGCTGATTTCAGAGGATTTCACAGCCATTCTTACCACAAGCATTTTGAGGATTACACGGAATATCGGAGAATGGGTGCCAATGGAAGGATGAAACTGGTTCGGGAATATACCGGTGTCTGGTACAGACAAAAGCTATCGCTGTGTCCGTATCTGCTGATACGAATCCTGTATGTACTATTGTCGGCAGGTATGGTATTTATGCTGATCCAGGCAGGGTGCAGGTTATCATCCACAGCCTGGTATCTGACAATCTCGGAATTCATGACTGTTCTTGTGCTGACAGCACTTAGTTATATACTGCTGATCAACTATGTGTTTGCTCCCAGGGCGATGACTGTCGGGCAATATAAAAGTGCATCCGTTTCTCTGGGCAGGATTTCGCTGGCCGCGGCAGGATGCTTTGCCGCGGATACGTTGTTTGTACTTCTGTCTTTTTTCCTGAGTCAGACAGGCTCGGGAAAAGGTACAGTTATGGCGGCAGCACAATTTTTAGCATGTGTGCTGTCCGCACTTGCAATGTCCGCTATAGAGAGGCGTGTTCCTTATGAAGTGAGCACTGCGGCAGAGCCCCCCGGGGATGACGGGGTACAGATCACAGTGGATTAAACAGCCGTCTTGAGAAAGCATTTATTCAATCAAAGGAGGAAAAATGAAATGAAGAAAAAAATGTTAGCTTTACTTTTGGCCGTGTCGATGACAGTTACGCTGGCAGCATGCGGTTCCGTAACGAACAAGGGGTCAGATTCGAAAAGTTCAGGTACGTCTGCGGAAGTGGACAGCGGGGATGCAAAAAGCCACATTCTGGAGAATGGACGTTATGATAAGCTGGTCGTGGCAATCTCGGAAGATCCGCAGGATCTGGAAGGGGACGATGTCAATCTGGGATCAAGATATTACTGGATTTATGGCATTTATGAGTCTCTCTTTGACATGGCAGATGACAATTCCGGGGAGCTGGTCCCATGTATGGCAGAATCATACGAGCCTTCAGAGGACGGAACATCCTGGACAGTCAAGCTGCACAATGACATCACGGACTGGGAAGGAAATAATATTACGGCAAATGATGTGAAATATTGTTTTGAAAAAATTATTGCAGCCGGGCAGGCGATCCGTTTTGATTATTATGATTCCATCGAAGTAATTGATGACTATACCTTTAAAATGAACTGGAAGGAAGTGCCGCCGGCTATTTCAGAAATTGAATTTCCACTGGTACGAACCCTGATTTTTTCACAGAAGGCCTATGAGGACCACGGCGGGATGGCAACGACTCCGGTCGGGACAGGCTGCTATAAGGTGACGGACTTTGTGACCGGTTCCAAAGTTGTGATGGAAGCAAATGACGATTACTGGGGACTGAAGTATCAGGACCAGCTGACGGGACGCCACAAAGCTACGGTTCAGACGCTGGAACTGGATGTAGTAACAGAATCTTCAACGGCAGTTGTAGGATTGGAAAACGGAACACTGGATGTGTGCAGTTATGTGCCGCTTGCGGATGAAGAAAAGTTTACCTCTGATCCACGCTATAAAGTAGAAGAAGTCGTACAGGGCGATTACTGGTATATTGCTCCAAACGGGCAGCGAATGGGAGAAGATTTAAGAAAAGCGGTTTATTATGCAATAGACAATCAGGCTGTATCAACGGCAATGGGCGGACAGTATGTCCCATCCACATCCCTTGGCAATTCTGCATATGCAGATTATGATGAAGCCCTGGAATTAGACGGAACCTATATTACGGATTATGATGTGGACAAAGCAAAGG
This sequence comes from Clostridium sp. AF19-22AC, assembly GCF_003479085.1. Lineage (NCBI taxonomy): Bacteria > Bacillati > Bacillota > Clostridia > Eubacteriales > Clostridiaceae > Clostridium > Clostridium sp. AF19-22AC. The sequence continues at coordinate 170,850 of NZ_QUGN01000006.1, forward strand.
ATTATCTGGATAAAGCCGGTTATAAAGGGGAAACACTGAAACTTATCTGCGTAAACAATGAGACGGCCACAGCGGCAGCGCAGATGATACAGGTGCTGCTAGAACAGGCTGGCATCAAGCTGGAGATCAATGCGGTAACAAATGACACCTATAATACAATGACAAGTCCAACGTATTCGGACCAGTGGGATATGATGATCAACACAATCGGAGGACCGAGCATGGTAGGCTCATGGCACCTGCTGATGGATAATGAAGTAAACAACGGGCTTACATTTTCACTGATTGAGGATTCGAAGCTTCAGGAACTGTATGAGACAGCGACTGCAGATGCAACCCATGATACGGAGCATATGCGCGAGGTTCTGGACTATGTAATTGATAAGGGATATCTGTATTCGATTGCAAATGTCAGTACCGCACTTGTCTATACGGCTAATATGGAAGAGATGTATTACCGCGAAGGATATTACACTCCGGGTGCAGCAAAATTTATTGGACAGGAATAATTCACTAATTCTGGCAGGCATATGCTTTCCGGGTTAGATAAAAAACAGGAGGAGTCCTATGTTTCGATATATTGTCAAAAGAATATTGATGATGATCGTCATTCTATGGTGCGCCGGTGTGGTAATATTTACGTTGACATATCTGGTTCCCGGAGATGTTGCAAGCCTGATGCTGGGAAAAGAAGCCACTGTAGAAGTAATTAATCAAAAACGAACGGTGCTTGGACTGGACCAGCCATATCTGGTCCAGCTGGGCAGATATATGTATGATACTTTTATACGATTAGATTTCGGGGATTCCTGGATATTCAGCAGCTCTGTCATGGCAGAGCTCGCGGTCCGGCTCCCGAGAACGCTGCTGATCGGACTTTCCGCTATGGTGCTGAACGTTACGATCGGTACGCTCCTTGGCATATTTGCAGGAACACATGAGGGAAAATGGCAGGATTCTCTTGTGATGATAATTGCTATGGTGTTCATATCAGCTCCGGACTTTTTTGTGGCGCTGCTTTTGATCCTTTTGTTCTCCCTGAAGCTGGGGTGGCTCCCTGCATATGGCATTGAGAGTATGGCCTGCTATATTCTTCCGATCATCTCGTGTGCACTCGGCGGAATCGCAGTGAATGCAAGGCAGGCGCGCTCCAGTATGCTGGAGGTGATCCGGGCGGACTTTGTAACAACGGCCAGGGCTAAGGGACAGAAAGAAAAAGTGATCACGAGAAAGCATATGCTTCCAAATGCCATGATGCCGATTATAACAGGCGTAGGGGGCGGACTTGCCATGGTAGTTGCAGGTTCTCCCGTGATTGAATCTGTATTCTCAATCCCGGGTGTGGGCGCCTACATGCTTGCAGGCGTCAATCAGCACGATTATCCGGTGGTGCGGGCATGTGTTATCTTTTTTGCACTGTTCTGCTCCGTGGCAATCCTGATTATGGACCTGTGCTATGCCTTTCTTGATCCGAGGATCAAGGCCCAATACAGCAAAGGAAAGAAGGTGAAGTAGATGTCAAAGACCAGAAAGGTACATAAACAGAGTCAGACGCTGGAATTCTTTCAGCGCATGACAAAGGCATTCAGTGCAAAACTCGGGATTATTCTTCTGGCACTCATTGTCCTGGTCTGTTTGGCCGGTCCGTTCTTTTCCCCATATGAAGTGAACGGCGTGGACCTGGCTAATATGTATTCCGGTCCATCCTCACAGCATCTGCTGGGATGCGATTCGATGGGGAGGGACTTGTTCACCCGTCTGATGTATGGAGGGCGGTATTCACTGGCACTGGGAATCTGTGCTTCATTATTCGGGGCGGCAGTGGGCGTCATCATCGGGTCTATCGGCGGATATTTTGGCGGCATGACCGAGACGGTTATTATGAGGCTGATGGATGTATGGTCAGCACTTCCGGGGACCATGCTTTGTATTCTTGTTTCCAGTGCAATGGGCTCAGGATTCTTCGCAACCGTGCTTGCCCTTACGGTGGGAGGCGTGCCGGGAACCGTCCGGATGATACGCGGCCAGATCCTGTCGGAGCGGTCCAGGGAATATATAGAAGCGGCCCAGTCTATTAACTGCAGTAATCTTTCTATTATGTTTAAGCATCTGCTTCCGAATGTCATACAGCCGATTATCGTGACTATGACAATGGGAATCGGCTCCTGCATCATTATGGCAGCCTCTCTTTCCTACATCGGATTGGGAATACAGCCGCCGAATCCGGAATGGGGCGCCATGCTTTCCGAAGGGCGCGCTTATATCAGGACGTATCCGCATCTGATCCTGGTTCCAGGGATTATCATTGCTCTGGCGGTGTTTGCAATCAATCTGATGGGTGACGGCGTGCGCGATGCACTGGATCCAAAACTGAGAGACTGATAAAAGGAGGAGACAAGATGTCTGATCATAAAAAGGAAATATTCCTCTCTGTAAAAGACCTGAATGTGATTTACACGCAGTCCCATAAGATAGTCCATGCTGTAAACGGTGTATCTTTTAGCGTTCCAAAAGGTACAACACTGGGGTTGGTAGGAGAGACCGGTGCAGGAAAGACGACGATAGCAAAATCAATTCTTCGGATTCTGCCTGATCCGCCCGCGAAAATACTAAGCGGGGAAATCTGGATGGATGGGGAGGAGCTGCTAAAAAAACCAGAAGAAGGAATGCTGGATGTCAGAGGACAGAAAATTGCTATGATATTTCAGGATCCTATGACAGCGTTAAATCCTTTGATGACGGTAGGCGACCAGATTCTGGAGGTTCTGCTTCTGCATAATAATTATGGCAGAGAAGAAGGCATGAAGCGTGCAGGTGAAATGCTGGAGACCGTAGGGATTCCGGCGGAAAGATATGGAGAGTATCCGCATCAGTTTTCCGGCGGCATGAAACAAAGGGTAGTGATTGCGATGGCGCTTGCATGTAACCCGGAGCTGCTTCTGGCAGATGAGCCGACGACAGCACTGGATGTTACGATACAGGCACAGGTACTGGATCTGATCAACCAATTGAAAGAGAAGTTCAGGACCTCCATGATTCTGATTACACACGATCTGGGCGTGATCGCCCAGACCTGTGATAATGTCGCAGTCATCTATGCAGGAAAAATCGTTGAAAAAGGCTCGAAAGAAGACTTGTTTGACCATCCCTCACATCCTTATACAAAGGGGCTGTTTGATTCACTGCCCAGTCTGGCAGGAGACGACGAGATGCTGCATCCGATTGCAGGCATGCCTCCGGACCCAACAAATCTGCCGCAGGGCTGTGCCTTTTCACCGCGCTGCCCTTATGCGTCAGAGGCCTGCAGGGAGGGTGACATTCCGATGCAGGAAATCTCACCGGGACATTTCTGCGCATGCATCAGGAAAGGGGGACTTAAGTGATGGGTGAAGAGTTTATAAAGGTAGAACATCTGAAAAAATACTTTAAGGTACCTGCCGGAACGAACCATGCGGTTGATGATGTCAGCTTTGCCATTCAAAAAGGTGAGACTCTGGGAGTCGTCGGAGAATCGGGATGTGGAAAGAGTACACTGGGGCGTACTTTGATCCATCTTTTAGAGGCAACAGACGGGAATATCTGTTTCAAGGGACAGGATATTACACATGTAAAAGGAAAAGAACTGAAAAAAATCAGGGAGAAGATGCAGATTGTATTTCAGGACCCTTATTCCAGCCTGAATCCTCGTCTGCGCATAGAAAATACAGTGATGGAGCCTTTAAAGCGTTCCGGACGCTTTCATTCGAAGGCAGAACTGAGGGAAGAGGCGACCCGGCTGATGGAGCTGGTAGGCATTGATGAACGTCTGCGGATGTCCTATCCCCACGAGCTGGACGGCGGACGCAGACAGAGGGTCTGTATTGCCCGTGCGCTGGCGCTCAATCCGGAATTTATTGTCTGTGACGAGCCTGTCTCCGCGCTGGATGTATCAATACAGGCGGCAGTGCTCAATCTGCTTAAAGAGTTGCAGCAGAAGATGGGGATGGCTTATATGTTTGTTACCCATGACTTATCGGTTGTGAGACATATTTCTGATAACATATGTGTGATGTACCTTGGACAGCTTGTGGAAAAAAGCAGTACGAAAGAGTTGTTTAGCAATACACTGCACCCCTATACAAAGGCACTGCTGTCAGCAATCCCTTCTACAGATATTCATCGTCCGATGCAGCGGATTCAGCTGAAGGGTGAAATTACAAGTCCAATTAACCCCCGGCCCGGATGCCGTTTTGCCTCACGCTGCCCGTATGTGCAGGAAAAATGCCATCAGCCGCAGATATTAGAGGAAGTATCACCAGGACACTTTGTATCTTGCTGCCGGAACAAAGAAATCGGATAAGGAGGCAGGCTATGAATGCAATTTCTGCTTTTGCAAATGGAACATTTGATCCCGGGGCATTCAATACGTCTGAGTATGGAATGAATGCTTTTGAAATGCAGTATGTCTATAAAAGCTATAAGGATGCACCGCTGCATCCTTATGTTTTAAAATACTGGAAAGCACGTGATGTGAAGAAGAAAATATACGATCTGGGGAATCATGGCAGGGTATATTCCGTCCTTTCCCCCCTTCAGGCAGAGATGGGGCGAAGCTATCCGGTTATCTACTGCTATCATGACAGCTCGGATGACATATTCTGTGCCGAGACTTATGGATATAGTGACCTGATTGCAAAGGAGAAGCTCATCTGCGTATATCCCGAGTACCATCTGAAAGAACTGAAAGGGCTGGAGGATGATTTCCGATATATCATGCATCAGTTAGAAGAAAACGGATATGCCGTTGACCGGGAACGGATCTACGTAACTGGTTTTGGCTATGGGGCATCGGCTTCGGCCAAACTGACAGTACGGTTAAAGGACAGGCTTGCAGGCACGGGCCTCGTATGTGGAGCACATATATTCAGAGGCAGTGAGCTCGCAGGAATTTTAAAGGAATCTGTGAAAGAGTCCTGTCCGAGACAGGCTCTTATCTGCATCGGAGGAAAGATGGATGGGAAAAATATCTGGCCTCTGGAAGAGGAAGCGTATATCACTACATTTAATCAATGGATGCTGAAATTTGCACAGACAGAAAACTATCAGCAAATCAGCCTCGCCAGATCTCAGGATATCTTCCATAACTCTGAGGACAGAGTAAAGCGTGAATTTGGTCTGGATTTTGATCATACGTGGATGGATTATATGGAGGGAACCTACTGGTACTGCGGACAGTATGAAAACGTATCGAAGGTGCCTGTGGCCAGATTTATCAGTGTAGAGGGACTTCCCCATATACATTGTAAAAATGTGGCTGTACAGGTATGGGAATATTTGAGACGATTCCGAAGAGACACCGCTTTTGGGACATTGGAATACATACAGGAAAAAGAGACACAACAGCCGTTTTGAAAGGAAAAGGAGGAGCTGCCATAAAACAGCTCCTTCTTTTTATTTGGCTGTAAATGCCGGTAAAGCAGTGTTTAAATTGCTCCGGCCCGTTTCCAATACTTCCTAAGCTCCTCATATGCCGAGTAAGTAGTATCGGTATTTTCATAATTAAAAACAGCCGTTTTTTCCGCATCCTTTATCAGAATACAGGAGCCAGCTCTGGATGAGGCATAGGCCTGATATGTGCCAAGAAGGTCACTGCACCACAGACCGTACATGTTACCGCCGTTTGATATACTGCCGTCCAGACATTTTCCGTAATCAGGTTCTTCTACGAATGAGATTTCCTGTACATTCTTCAGAAGAAATGTGGCGGAGTCAGATTCCCCACCGGAAAATGTGACGGAAAGGTCATTTTCTGAGAACTGCATGGAGGCACCGGGCTGGGAATAAAAGAAATAATATACGCTAATCAGTACAAGGACCGCCAGCAGAAAAAGGGTGTTGCGTTTTTTAAAATCTCCATGAAACATAAAATCTCCTCCTAAAAGTTTTCTCTTCTTATTTTGATTATAAATGTATATGAAGGAGAGAGCCCCTTATATTTTGCATTACAGAGACTGAAATGTGCATCATACAAACTTTTATTTCCTGTTTACAATATAAAGAAAGAAGGGCTGTATTTACAGTTCTGCGTAAGGGACGCAAGGAGGTAAAAATAAGGATGACAGAGAAAATCAATCTGGCAGGGAACCCGTTCTACTTAACGGGAGAGCAAATCAAGTGGGTAGAAGATGCTTATCAGAAACTTACTGTGAAACAAAAGATAGGACAATTGTTTTGTGTTATGGGGCAGGATTACAGTATTGAGGAGTTGACGAATATGGCTGCAGAGCAGGGAGTAGGAGCCGTGCTCTACCGTCCGGCCCCGTCAGGGGAAATCCGGGAGAACTATGCAAGGCTCGATGAGGCAGCCCCGGTACCGTTACTGAAAGCAGCCAACCTGGAAGAGGGTGGTGCGGGAGGAACTGCGGAGGGAACACTGTTCGGATGGCCGATGATGGTCGCAGCGACAGATGATTTGTCGATGGCGGAGAAATTTGCACAGGTCTGTGCGGCAGAGGGGCGGGAAACCGGTATAAACTGGACCTTCTCTCCGGTTTCGGACCTGGATCTGAATTTCATGAATCCCATTACGAATGTCAGGTCCTATGGAAGCAGCCTAAAGCGCGTCATGGCGTTTACCGAGGTTTACATGAAGACAGTACAGGAATGCGGCGTGGCGGCATGTGCAAAACATTTTCCCGGGGACGGTGTCGATTTCAGAGATCATCATCTGCACCCTACTTATAATAGTCTTTCATCAGAAGAGTGGTATGCATCCTATGGAAGAATCTACCAAAACATGATAGACAAGGGACTTCTCAGTATCATGGCGGGCCATATTGTACAGCCGAATGTGGCAATGAAAAAAAATCCGGATCTTACCATCGGGCAGTGCCTGCCGGCATCACAAAGCAGGGAACTGCTGACGGGAGTTTTAAGGGAAGAGTTCCACTTTAACGGGGTGATAACGACCGATGCTACAATTATGGGCGGTTATTGTATGACGATGCCCCGGCGGGAAGCTATCGTGGCTTCCGTTATGGCGGGCAGTGATATGCTTGTTTTTAACACGGATTTTCAGGAGGATTATCAGTATATGATGGATGCCTTAGAAAGTGGTGCATTGACAGAAGAAAGACTGAATGAGGCCGTTCTGCGTGTTCTTGCATTAAAAGCAGCTGTGTGTCAAAAGGTATTTGTTCAGCCCGAGACAGATGCCCGCGGATGGCACAGAGAGTGTGCAGATAAGGCGGTGACACTGGTAAAGGATATCCAGCACATTCTGCCGGTGACAACAGATAAATACTCCGTAATTCGGCTGATTGTAATCGGAAGGGATGATATACGGGGAAAAAGTATGACTGCGACAGCCGTTTCCTATCTTGAACAGGAAGGCTTCAGGGTGGAGGTATACGAACCTCTCAGGGATGACCTCCACGGCAGTAAAGGTCTTCCCGGGGACAGGCTGACACTGTATCTGGCGAACATGGAAACGGCGAGCAACCAGACAACGGTACGTATCGGGTGGTGTCCGAAGCATGCTCTCGAAATACCGCGCTTTGTTATGGAGGAGGATGCAATTTTTGTATCCTTTGCAAATCCATACCATTTGCAGGATATCCCAAGAATCCGTACATATATCAATGCCTATACGGCAACTGAAGATAGCATTTATGCAGTACTCGATAAAATTATGGGAAAAAGTGAATTCAAAGGCGTGAGTCCGGTAGATGCATTCTGCGGGCTTACGGATACGAGATTATAACAGTACAAATACCAAAAGGAGGGAACGAAATTGCAGCCTGAAGAAGTAAAAGTAAGCTGGCTGGATGTCAGGATAGCGGTGGCAGTTATGATCTGCAGCCTGACTGCGGCAATGCTAAATCATTTTGGAATCAAATTTACGTTTGGAGAGATGAAACTGGAGGTGATACAGAAAATGACAGCATGTATAGCATGCCTGCTGTGCTGCCAGGATAATACGAAAATCAGCCTGAAGGCAGGAATAAACCGTTTGATCATTACGGCGCTGGGCGGGATTGTCGGTATCGCTGTCATCCTTATTGATGGTGCACTGGGAAATGAGTGGGGGCTTTCTGTCATGGTCGGGGCGGGGGTTTTGCTGACCCTGTTTCTGTGCAAAGCAGCCAAAGTACCTTATATCAATGCGAGGATTGGCGGGGTCACTTTCGTACTGGTATCCTGCACTCTGTCCGGAAATGCCAGGATATGCTATGCAGTGTTCAGGCTCATTTCAACATGTTACGGCGTACTGGTTGTCATGCTCGTGACATGGGTATTCAGTAAGGCAGTAAGAGAAAAGCCGGATAAGTGTCAGGGGGAAGTTCTGAAAGCATGAAAACGCAGTCTAATATTGAGAAAAGGGATCTGACAAGCGGGAGTGTGTTTCAGACACTGATCGTATTTTCACTTCCTTTTATGCTCTCTACATTACTTCAGACATTGTACAGTATGGTGGACATGATGGCGGTCGGAAATTTTGTCGGGAAGGAAGGTTTGTCTGCCGTAGCAACAGGCGGACAGCTTATGGAGCTTATCACCGTATTCTGTGTCGGGTTTTCTACAGCGGGACAGATTATCATCTCCCAGCATATGGGGGCGCATCAGGAAGCAAAAGTCTGCAGGATCAGCGGTACTCTATGTACAATACTGGCAGGACTGGCTCTCTTCTTAACGGCAGTGGGTATTCTGGGGGCAGATGTATTTCTGAAAATTTTGAATATACCGCCGGAAGCGGCGGGCCATGCACATACATATGTTACCATCTGCAGTCTGGGAATTTTGTTTACAGGATTCTACAATATGATTGCGGCAGTGTTCCGGGGTATGGGGGACAGCAGACATCCGCTGATCTTTATCGCCATTGCATCCGTTATTAATATTCTACTGGATCTGTTCTTCATCGGGGTTCTGAAGTGGCAGGTGGCGGGCGCCGCTGCCGCAACGGTGATTGGACAGGCATCCTCTGTAATATGTTCTGTCATTTTTTTGTACCAGCATCAGAAAGAATTTTATTTTTCGTTCCAGCTTCAGAATTTCAAACCGGACAGACGAATGGCAAAGCTGCTGCTGAGTCTGGGCATCCCTCTTGGTTTACAGTCCAGTGCAGTACAGATTTCATTTCTGTTTGTTAATAGTATGATTAACGGGCTCGGCGTATCTGTGTCTGCTGTATTCGGGGCAGGGCAGAAATTGAGGAATATACCGGGCATCATGACGCAGGCAATCGGGCTTGGGGCCACCGCGATGATCGGGCAGAGCTTTGGCGCGGGATTAACAGATCGGGTGTCAAAAATCTATAAGAGCGGCTGCATGGTAAATGCAGCGATCGGAACCGTGATAACCGTTGTATTCTTTCTTTTTCCGGAGGCATCCTTCCGTCTGTTTACTGCGGATAAGGGAGTGCTTGAATATGCACCCGTATTTATGTTTACCCTGTTGATTGAAATACCTGCCAAGATCTTCATGCCGAGCGGGAGCGCCCTGATAAGCGGTGTAGGAAATACAAGGCTGTCTATGACGCTGGCATTGTGTGATGCATTTGCCGGAAGAATATTCCTGACCTGGCTGTTTGGAAATAAGCTGGGACTCGGCGCCTTTGGATGCTTCTTAGGATATACGCTGGCTACTTATGTGACTGCTGTCCCGCAGGTGGTTTATTATCTGGCCGGAACATGGAAAGGGCGGAAGCGCCTCATTGCAGAATCGTAGAAAGGAGAGCAGTATATGCGGGTTGGTGCGGGGAAAGCGAGAATAATTTTAAAAGAGGAATTCATGGAGCCGGAGGAATTTGGAAGCATTCATCTCCCGCTTCATGCCCGGGCACTTTTCATCGAAAGTGTGAACTGCGTACTGATCGTCTCACTGGAATTGACATCACTGCCGGATGCAGAAGCCAATGAGATGAAACGGGAGATTGCCGGATATACCGGGTTGGGGGAAGAACAGATATGGATATGCACGACGCATACCTTTTCCGCGCCACATCTTGGGATAGTCCGTGATGGAAAAAAGGAAGATAGAGTGTCCGTGGAATACGGATATCTGGAAGCTGTGAAAACAGCCGTCTCAGAGGCAGTCCGGATGGCAGCGGGCAGTCTGGAGGACGCAGGTTTGCAAATCGGAACGGGGTACTGTGATATCAATACCGGAAGAGATGTCGAACTTCCGGACGGATGGTGGATCGGGAAAGGGGATGGGCTGACTGACCATGAGGTTACTGTTCTTCGTTTCCTCGGCCGGCATGGCAGGACAATTGCCATACTCTACCACTATGCCGTGCAGTCTTCTGTCCTGGACGGAATGCGTTTAAGTTCAGGAATGAAAGTCGTTTCACCGGACATTACAGGAATCGCCGGTAATACCATTGAAAAATATTATGAGGAAGACGGTGCATATGCCCTGTTCCTTGTCGGGGCGGCAGGGGATCAGGCGCCGGTTAAAAAGGCAGTTGCTGAAACATATAAAAATGGAAACAAGGTTATAACGGATGCGGGGGAACAAGCAATTTCTGTCTGCGAGAAGCTGGGGAGGAAGCTGGGACGCACTGTGATTGAAATATCACAGCATACGCAGTGTGTGCGCGGAAACGGTAAAATTTCACTGGGAAGGATTTCGTTCAGAGTTCGCGGCAAGAAAATGGAAGCCAATGTGAAACACCTTTATCCGGCCAGGGATTACGTCTATGTACCGGACCAGGAGCGGGAAGTTTGTGTGGAGGCCTTATGCCTCGGAAATCTCGCAGTTGTGGGAGTAAAGCCCGAGCTGAACTGTATTACAGCCATTGGGATTAAGGAACGGTCGCCCTTCCCTTATACAATCATTGCCACTATGGTCAATGGTTCTGCAAAATATATGGCAGATAAAAAATCGTATGAGCGCTGTACATATGAAGCGATGAATTCGCCGTTCTATGCAGGCGCAGCCGAAATCCTGGCCGAAAAAGCAACCCTTCTGCTGGAACAGATGCAGGCAGAAAATTCATTTTTAAATCATACAGGAGATAAAAAATAGATGAAAGCATTTATATTTGATTTAGACGGTGTGCTGGTATTTACGGACCGGTTCCACTTTCAGGCATGGAAAACGATTGCAGACCGTATGGGGATTTCCTTTGACGAGTCGGTGAATGACCGGCTTCGGGGAATAAGCAGGGCGGAGAGTCTGGAGATTATTCTGGAAAAGTATGACAAAGCATTGCTGTCAGATTCTGAGAAAAGGGACCTGCTGGAAGAGAAGAACCAAATCTACAGAAAATATCTCTCTGGAATGACACCCGAACATGTTTCACCGGAGGTCAGGGAAACGCTGCTGAGTCTGCGTGAGGCAGGGTTTAAACTGGCAGTGGGCTCATCCAGCAAGAATGCCATTTTTATTCTTGAACAGACAGGATTGATGGATATATTCGATGCAATAGCAGATGGAAATCATATTACCCGCTCCAAACCGGATCCGGAGGTGTTCCTGAAGGCGGCTGAATATCTGGGAGTCGAACCGGCAGACTGCATGGTCGTGGAGGATGCATATGCAGGGATTGAGGCAGCCAGAGCGGCCGGAATGAAAACAGCCGGTATCGGAACCGCTTCAGGAGATGAACGGGCAGACTATAAAATACAGTCATTCCGGGAGCTGTTAAAAATCGCCGGAATATAAGAAAAGACAGAGAATGCTTTATTCCCGCGGGCGTCTGGGCTCCTATAGAATAAGGTTTTCTCTGTCTTTCATTCATTGATTATAAAAAATACCAGCTATTGTGCGTAAATCTTTACCAGTTCCACGGTGATATCCGCTGCCAGATCCATTCCCTCGGCAGTGATATGCTCATAAGGACCATGATAACCATGACCGCCTGTTCCCAGATTCGGGCACGGCAGGCCTTTGAAGCTTAACTGTGCACCATCTGTGCCGCCGCGGATTGGAAGTACGAGCGGTGTGACTCCGGCATTCTCACATGCTTTTTTTGCATTCTCGATGAGGTGCCTGCAGCCATCGATAACTTCTGACATATTGCGGTACTGCTGTGTAATCGTCAGCTTTGCCGTCCCTGCGCCCCATTTCTCATTGATGAGTTTCTCGATGTGGCGGAGTGTCTCCTGACGCACTTCGAATACCGCCGGGTTATGGTCGCGGACAATATAATTCAGTTCGGCATGTCCAACTTCACCGGACATGCTGACCAGATGATAGAATCCCTCGTAATCTTCTGTGCCGCGCGGAGTGTCCCCTGACGGAAGCATGGAGTTGATCTCCATAGCTACCAGGCTGGCATTGATCATTGTGTCCTTGCTGGAACCGGGATGCACGTTGACACCTTCGATTTCGAAAACTGCCTTGCAAGCATTGAAATTCTCAAACTGAATCTCTCCCTCAGTATCCCCGTCCAGAGTATAACCAAATTCCGCACCAAATTCTTCGACGTTAAAATGTGATGCCCCGGTACCGATCTCTTCATCTGGTGTGAATGCAATGGACAACGGCCCGTGCGGGATGTTCTCCGCATGCAGACGCTCGATCATGGTCATAATCTCTGCAATGCCGGCTTTGTCATCGGCTCCCAGAATGGTCGTCCCGTCACTTGTGATCAGGGTGCGTCCCTTTAAGTCAGGCAGATGTTTAAATGTTTCTGTGCTGATGGTACGTCCGCTTGTCCCCAGAACAAAGTCTTTTCCATCATAATTTTCTGTAACGACCGGGATGATATCATGGTCACAGAAATCGGAAACTGTGTCCATGTGGGCGATAAAGCCCAGCTTTGTCTTGTCCTCATATCCGGGAGTTGCAGGGATGTGGCCGTATACATAACACTGCTCATCCACTCTTGCGTCAGACACCCCAAGGTTCTTTAACTCCTGTACAAGCACATGTGCCAGGTCAAACTGGCAGGCAGAAGATGGAACAGTCTCGCTGCTCTCATCACTTGGTGTACGCACAGTGACGTACTTCAAAAGTCTTTCATAAGCTCTCATAATGACATTCTCCTTTTTTTATGACATTTCCTGCTGAATATTATACCATAAATACTAAACTCGTGAAATACCTCGTTAAGTATTTTGGTGAAAGCCTGCTGACAGGATCAGTTCTATACATTTTATACATTATTTGATACAATGTTACACAAAAGAAACAGCAAGGAGAATCTTTTATGAGTACAATCGGGTATATCAATGTTGCTTTGGAGTTTTTTGGCGGCCTGCTTTCCCTTATTTTTATACTCTGCCTCTGTATGTCCAACCATACAAAGGAGAAGCTGGACCGGCTGTATATACGGGTTCTTGCTGTAAATACCATAGTATTATTCTGCGATGCCGCTGCATGGCTTTTTAAAGGCAGATCCGGTACCTTCTGTTTCTGGACCGTGCGGACTGCGAATTTTTGCGTATATGTTTTTGGGTATGTGCTTCTGGCCGTGTTTACGGATTATCTGACCGGTTTTATTGCTTCCAGAGGGGCAAAGATTACGAGGACCCCACTGCGGATTATGTGGTGTTTTACGTCTCTGGCCATTTGTCTTGTCATTGTTTCCCAGTTTACACATATGTATTACTTCATAGACAATGGGAATATTTACCACCGGCAGGAATGGTTCTGGGTATCCCAGATGTTTGGAGTCATCTGCATGCTGCTGAACAGTACCCTCCTGATCCGCTACAGGAAATGGATGACGGGCCGGGAACTGGGCGCTCTGGGGGCATACATTGCCATGCCGGTTATTGCCCTTGTGATCCAGATGTTTATTTACGGGGTTGCCGTCCTGTATTTGGCCACGACGCTTTCTGCACTATGTATTTATATCAGCATACAGGTGGAGCAGTCACATAAACTTGAGCAGGAGGAACTTGAACTGGAAAAAAAACGTACCGCGATTATGCTCTCGCAGATCCAGCCTCATTTTTTATATAATTCTCTCTCTGTCGTGAAAGGCCTGTGCCAGACAGATCCCGGGCAGGCAGAGCTGGCGGTAGACCACTTCTCGGACTTCCTGCGGGGGAATATGGACTCTTTAACCAATCCGGATCTGATTCCTTTCGAACAGGAGCTTTTGCATACGCAGCATTATCTGGAACTGGAGCAGATGCGTTTCGGCGAACGGGTCAAGGTAGTCTACGATACACCTGCCCTTCAGTTTATGGTTCCGCCCCTTACGCTGCAGCCTATCGTAGAAAATGCCGTCCGGCATGGCATCACGAAGTGTGAGGACGGGGGGACGGTTATAATTGCTACCGAAGAAACACCATCCGCCTATAGAATTATTGTAACAGACAATGGGGCCGGTTATAATACGGCCAAACCTGTAAAAGACAACGCACGTCACATCGGTACGTCCAATGTCAGGAAAAGGCTGCAGTCGCAGTGCGGCGGTGAACTCACGATTCAGAGCGCAGTGGGGCAGGGAACAACGGCAGTCATAACAATCCCGAAGGAGGAAAATCTATGATATTTATTGCTGTAGATGATGAACCAATCGTCCTGAGTGTCCTGACCCGGGTTCTGGCCGAGGTTGAGCCATCCAGTGACATACACAGCTTTGGCAGCGCGAGAAAAGCCCTGTCAGCTCTGGAAGGCGGCCTTCGGCCGGATGTGGCTTTCCTGGACATTGAGATGTTCGGAATGAACGGCCTTGAGCTGGCGAAACATATCCGTGAGGTTTCCAACAAAACTAAAATCGTATTTGTGACCGGATATCCCCAGTACGCACTGGAGGCTTACCATCTCCATGCAAGGGGGTATTTGCTGAAACCGGTATCCATCAAAAAGGTCCGCGCGGAGCTGGAAGAGTTAAAAAGCCCCCCACTGCAGGATTATGGACGCATCCATGTACAGACTTTCGGCAATTTTGAAATATTTGCAGACGGTAAGCCGCTCCATTTTAAACATTCAAAAACGAAAGAGCTCCTTGCATTCCTGATCGACCGCCGCGGCTCTGCTGTGAACACAAGTGAACTTTGTGCGGTGTTATGGGAACAAAAGCCGGACAGCCGATCTGTCAGGAGCCATCTGCGGACATTGATAGCCGATTTAAACCACACGCTGTCGGATGCCGGAGCGGAAGAAATTCTGATCAAAAAACGAAACAGCTTTTCCATTGACTGTCAGCAGCTTGACTGTGACCTGTATGATTTCCTGCGCCGGGAGACTTATGCGGTCAATTCTTACAATGGGGAATATATGTCGCAGTACAGCTGGGCGGAAATGACACTGGCCACTTTGGAACAGCAGGAGTAGGTCTTCTGCCTGCTTTCCCTTCTTTTGCGCTTCTTTTGCGCTCTCTCTGCTATAATGGTCCCAAAATTCGCGGAGGGGGAATCGAATTTATGAAGTCAATTCAGACAAAATTTATTATTTTAATATTAGGCTGTGTCCTGAGTTCATCATTTGTCATCGGAGGTGCGGGGATTCTCAGTTCCAAGAAAGTAGCAGATGAAGATTCTGCACGTATTATGAATCTCCAGTGTGAGAATAATGCAGAGGACATCAATGGCCTGCTTTCGCTGATTGAACAATCCGTTAATACGCTTGCCGTCTATGCCAGCGAAGAACTGACGGATGTGGAACGGCTCAAGACAGATCCTGCTTATGTCAGTGAGTATACTAAAAATATTCGGTCTGTCGCCGTAAATGCAGCCAATAATACTGAGGGAGCCCTTGCCGTTTATGTCCGGTACAACCCAGAATTTACGGAGCCTACATCGGGACTTTTCTGGAGCAGGACTGCTCTGGATAATACCTTTCAGCAGCTGACACCTACAGATTTTTCCCGCTACAGCCCGGATGATGTGGAACATGTAGGCTGGTATTACATCCCGGTAAAGAGCGGGAAAGCAACCTGGCTGGAGCCCTATGAAAATAAGAATATCAATGTTGAGATGATCTCCTATGTTGTCCCGCTCTATGCAGATAATACAACAATCGGTGTCGTGGGTATGGATATTGATTTCAACGTTATTAAAGAAATTATCGCATCGACCAAGGTCTACCAGTCAGGATATGCATTTCTGACTGATGAGGATGCAAACATCATGTATCATAAAGAACTGGAAAAAGGAACGGCCATGTCCGGTCTGGAAACCACTCTTCAGCCAGTGGCAGAGGAACTGAAAAACGGCGGCGGAATTAATCACTTGTTTCCTTATTCATGGAGATCTGAAAAGAAGGAGATGACCTTTGCTACTCTGATTAATGGAATGAGACTTGCAATTACTGCCCCTGCCTCTGAGATCAATGCAACTAAAAATACTTTGATTTTGCAGATGAGTATTGCATCGGTGGTAATTGCACTATTGGCGGTCCTGCTGACAATTTATATGACACGCCGCCTGATCAAGCCGCTCCGTGAACTTAATACGGCGGCACAGAAGATTGCGGGAGGAGACCTCTCCGTTTCCCTGTCTTACCAGACAAAAGACGAAGTCGGCACACTGGCAGACAGCTTCCAGCAGACAGTCAACCATCTTAGGAAATACATTGATTACATTAACGGTCTGGCCTATCGCGACGGCCTTACCGGGGTTAAGAATAAAACGGCTTATCAGGAAGCAGTGGCCCTTCTGGAAGAGAAATCCCGGACAGGAAAGCCAGAGTTTGCAATGGTTGTCCTCGATATCAATAACCTGAAGACGGTTAATGATACCTATGGCCATGACTTTGGAGATATGGTTATCATCGAGGCATGTAAGGTCATTTGCAAGGTCTTTAAGCGCAGCCCTGTCTACCGTACCGGCGGGGATGAATTTGTGGTTATTCTGGAGAACGGAGATTACGACCATTATGAAGAACTTCTGGACCGGTTCCAGATGGCACTGGATGAGTTTAATGAATATGCAAGACACGACGGCAAACTGTCTATTGCACGCGGCATTGCCGTATATGATGAATACATTGACCTGTCCGTTGATAATGTATTCAAACGGGCGGACGAAGCCATGTACCAGAATAAAATGATGATGAAAAGGATGCAGAAGGAAGAGGCTGAACACATTAGGGATATATAAGAATGAGCCTGACCCATAAACCCCGTTTATAGGTCAGGCTCATTCTTATTTCAGCTATAGATGCCGCAGGCGCGAATTTCGCAAGCGAAACTCTATTTTAAAACAGCAGCATAATATTTTTCAAAAGGCCGGCCGCGATATCGGACAATGGGACACGGCGTGACTTGATGTAACCATACTGGGCTGTTATATGGCAGTCGGAAAGCGGCAGGATCCGTATGTTTTCCCACGGGTTGAAGAGCATGAAGGATTCAGGCGTTGCCGAGACAAGCCCCACTGCGGATGTTGTCTGAATGGTTGTATAGAAAAGCTGGCTGTTGTTTACATGGACTTCACCATATGCATGTGCGGAAAGTCCGATGACATAAGGCACAGAATGGTGGGCATCCCTCGTTGGAGATCCGTACTGAATAATTGTGTATGGGTACAGGTCTTTAATCAAAACCGGCCCTTCTTTCTTATACAGCGGATTCTCCGGTCCAACAATGGCGCAGACAGGTGCTTCTGCAAATGGGTAGTATTCAATGGAATGGTTCTCCAGCTTATTGATTACCTGTTTCAGAAAGGGGGAAAGGTTGCCGATGATTGCAAAATCCACCTGTGAGGTGTCAACAAGGGGCAGTAATTCATCTAAAAAGGAATATGTGAGAAAGGAAAAGTTAATCGGGCTTGCCATATATTGCTTGATTACTTCGGAGAAGGCAAGTACAGTGCGGCTTACATTAAGGGATGCCACATTGAGGTACAGCTGTCCGCGCGTGCGGGGGGAGTTAAGAAGCGACTGTACCTGGTCATATTCCTGTTTTAGGATCCGGAAACGTTCAATTAAAGCCCTTCCTTCCGGCGTCGGGAAAGTTCCTTTCGAAGTACGGGTAAAAAGAGGGAAACCTACTTTTTCTTCAATCTGTTTGACAGCATGGCTGAGATTTGGCTGCGAAATGTAAAGATTGCGGGCAGCCTGACTGAAAGAACAGGTATCTGCTATTTCAATTGCATAAAAAAATTGTTCAATTTTCATTCATTTTCACCATTCTCCTCATAAAGTTCACTGCGTGCTATATGGCATATTTATCTATATTTGATAAAAATTATATATTTGTTTGTATATAGTGTCAAGTGTTATCATAAATGCAAGCAAGACAAAGGGAAACGAAAAGCGGCCGCAATTTGAAATCCGGAGTGTCTTAGCAGAACGCTTAGAGAAAAAGAGAAATGAGGAGGAGTTTTATGAGCCAAATGACCATTTGCTTAATTATTTTTATCCTGACCCTCGTAGGATTTGCTTTCGGAAGTAAATACATATCCATTACGACGATTTCCCTGATTAGTATGGTGGCCCTGATGCTTACAGGATGTCTGGCCCCGGAAGACGCACTTGGCGGATTCGGCAATTCGAGTGCGATTCTGATGGCAAGCATGTTTGTTGTAGCCGCGGGACTGAACCGGACACAGATGATTAACAAAATATCTGCATACATCTGCAAAATCAGTAAAGGTTCCTTTCGCAAAGTTTTAGCAGGATATGTGATTTTAACATGTATCCTTGCACAGTTTATCCCGAGTGCCGTAGTGTGTTTCAGTGTCGTATTCCCGATGGCATTAGGCGTCTGCCGTGAGATGAAGATCAATCCGTCGAAAATGATGTTTTCTTTAGGCATCACGGCGATCGGAACTGTCATTACACTTCCGCTTTCTTCAGCGGTCAGCGAGTTTGCAAGAATTCAGGGTTTTCTGGAAGCATATGACTATACAAAATACAATATGACGATTACAGATATTACTTATGCAAAGCTGCCTACGATGATCGTAATCCTGCTGCTTGCTATATTTGTGATACCGCGTTTTGCCCCGGATATTAAAACAGAAGGGCTGGCTGTTGAGGCAAAAGAAAACAAGGCGCAGAAACCACTGGACCCTGTCCGTGAGATTGTTGGGTATGTGACATTTATCGCAGTTTTACTCGGGCTGCTTTTCTCGGCAAAGATTGGGATCGCCACATGGCAGATTGCACTTGCAGGAGCCGTTGTAATTTCTGCATCAGGGGTCCTTAAAAAGAATGAGATTATAAATTCTATGAACCTGAGCATGGTACTGCTTTATATCGGTGCACTGGGGATCGGAACCGCACTTTCAGCGACGGGAGCCGCAGACCTGATTGGTGACCAGCTTGCGAAGATTATAGTGAATGTGAATAACAACTATATTGCAGGACTTTTATTCTTCCTCGTTCCGTTTATTTTAACCCAGTTTATGCTGAACCTTGGTATTTATTCGATTTTTGTGCCGCTGTACATCATGCTGTGTAAGTCGATGGATGCTAACCCGATCGGGCCGATCATGCTTTGTATGATAGCTGCGATGACTGCATTTTTCACCCCTCTGGCGACACCGGCTGTCCCCGTTATGATGGGGGCGGGCAATTACCAGATAAAGGATCTTGTAAAAATGGGACTCATTCCGTTTGTGTTTATAACTGTAGTAAGCGTAGGGTGGATTATGACAATATATCCAGTTTTTTAACCGGACAGTTCTTCAAACATGACGTGTATGAAAAAGCGGAATAAATTATAAATTGGGAGAAAGGAATAAAGCATGGAAGCGGAAAAAAAACGACTGGCAGTAGATTATGCAGAATCCCATAGGGATGAATCACTGGAATTATTGCGTACACTAGGGAAAATTCCGGCACCCAGCCATCACGAGGAGCAGAGGGCGGCATTTTGCAGGACTTGGTTTCTGGAACATGGTGCAGAGGATGTAACAATTGACTGCGCAAAGAATGTAATATGCAGGATCGGAGGCGGGGAGTGTGATGAATATGTGGTTTTTGCAGCCCATACAGACGTAGTGTTTGATGATCTGGAACCCCTGCCTGTGAGAGAGGATGAAGAAAAGCTTTATGCACCGGGAATCGGGGATGACACATCGAATCTGGTGAATCTTATGATGGCGGCAAAATATTTGCTGGAAAATAAACTGAAGACAACCTGCGGTATCCTGATCGTGGCGAATGCATGCGAAGAAGGTCTGGGAAATCTGGATGGGACAAAAGAACTTTTTGCAGCCTACGGCAGCAGGATCAAAGCATTTTACTCCTTTGACGGATACACCCCCCAGTGCTGCAGCAGCGCAGTCGGCTCATACAGATACCGTATTAACTGCAGGACAACAGGAGGACATTCTTACTTGAATTTTGGAGAGCCGAATGCGATAGAAATCCTGTGCGGGCTTGTTAAAAAGCTGTATGCGGTCCAGACGCCGGAAGAGTTTAAGACAACCTACAATGTCGGGAAGATAGAAGGCGGCAGCACGGTAAACAGTGTTGCGGAGGAGGCTTACATACTCTATGAGTTTCGTTCTACCTCCCAGGCATGCCTTGAGAAGATGGAGAAATTGTTTAATGAAGTGGTAGATTCCTGTCGTGGAAATGGTGGAGAGCTTACGGTGGAACTGCTCGGAATACGTCCGGGAAACGGAGCAGTGGATTCAGAGGAATTAAGAAAGTTTACAGCCCAAAATGCTGAAATCATCCATGAATTCTACGAGGAAGAATTAGATTTTGCGGCCTATTCTACTGACAGCAATGTGCCACTGTCTCTCGGAATCATGGCAAATACGATTGGAACGGTGATTGGAGGACTGGCCCATACAAGAGAAGAATGGGTACAGAAATCCAGTTTAAAGGAGGGGCTTAAGATTGTTTTAAGTCTGATGCTCCAATATGTGAAGTAATTCTTGAGTAACAAGAGATGGAGAAGTAGGGAGATGCAGAAATTACGAAATATGCCTTCCATTCAGGAGGCGTTGGAATTGATAGAGCAGGAGGATGCCCGGACACTGAAGGAACAGTTGGAAATGTGTGAGATTCCGGCACCGTCCCATCAGGAAGAAAAGCGTGCCGGATATTGTCTGAAAAAGTTTAAAGAAATCGGCCTGAGTGATGTACATATGGATGAAGTATACAATGTATACGGTACGATCAGGGGAAACGGAAGTGGTCCAAGGCTTATGCTTGCGGCCCATACAGATACCGTTTTTCCAATTGATACTGACCTGACAGTAAAAAAAGAAGGCAGCCGGTATTACTGCCCGGGAATCAACGATGATACGCGGGCAGTAGCTGAACTTTTTACCATTGCAAGAGCCATGAAGAAGAAACAAATCTGCGGTGAAGGAGATATTGTTTTCTGCGCCAATGTGTGCGAGGAGGGACTCGGGGATCTCAAAGGAGTAAAACATATCTTTCAGACGGAAAGCTATGATGGATTTGTTTCCATAGATAACCCGGTACCGGGAGGCATCGTATATACAGCGACAGGAAGCAGCCGCTTTCGAATCACTTTCTGCGGGAACGGGGGACACAGCTTTGCCGATTTCGGGACACCCAGCCCTATCCATGCATTGGGCAGGGCAATTGCAAAGATTGCGGAGTTCCAAGTGCCCAGTCTCCCCAAAACGACGTTTAATGTCGGTGTGGTTGAAGGCGGAACCTCCGTAAATACCATCGCTGAAAGTGCGTCCTTCCTTTTGGACATCCGCTCGGATGACCCAAACGAATTGAAACGTCTGGAGGAAGAGACGATCCGTATCGCAGAGCAGGCGGCACAGGAAGAAAATAAAAGAGGGGATGGTTCCCTAAATGTCTGTGCCCGGATAGAACTACTCGGAAAAAGACCGGCGGGAACGCAGCCGTATGACTGCAAAATCGTGCAGGCGGCATGGAAGGCCGCGGAAGTATTAGGCATGGAACCAGAACTGAGAGATGAATCAAGTACTGACGCAAATATCCCGATCAGTATGGGGATACCGGCGATAACCGTGGGAAGAGGCGGGAAAGAAGGCGGGGTCCATACAATACATGAGTGGTTCGAACCTGAGGATGCTTATCTGGGCCCCCAGAAAAATCTGCTGTTAATTCTGGCATTGTCCGGGGTAGACGGGTATCGGGAATACCAGTTGAAGAAAATACAAGATAGAGAATAGATGCTGTGCATTACAAAACGGCGCCATACCCTGCGGGGCGGGCGCTGTTTTTGCGTTATTTGTTTCCAGAAACTGTCACGATACTGTGATAATTCCCCGATTGCAGTGTGCAGTCCGCATCTGTATAATAAAGACATAAGCAGGAGGTTCATATGCAGAAAATATTGATTATAGAGGATGACAGAGAACTGAATAAGGGAATTTCTTATGCGCTGGGGAAGGCGGGGTACAGGACGGTATCTGCGTACTCTCTGGAACAGGCAGAATTTTCTTACAGAGAGGGAGAACCGGACCTGATCCTGTTGGATATCAACCTGCCGGATGGGGAGGGATTTGAGTTCTGCAGACAAGTGAAGAAAAATTCCTCAACACCGGTGATGTTTCTTACTGCAAGGGATCTGGAAAGGGATGCGCTTAAGGGCTATGATGCGGGGGCGGACGATTACGTGACAAAGCCGTTTTCCATTAATGTCCTGATGAAAAAGGTCGGTGTGATGCTGAAACGCACGGAGGGCAGCAGGCCCCAGATATATGATGACGGTTTTCTGAGAGTTGACTTTGATGCGGCAAAAGTAAGGGCAGGGGCGGCAGAATGTATTCTTACGCCGACAGAGTTCCGGATACTGAGGCTTTTTATCGAGAACAGGGGGCAGCTGCTGACATATTCTGTGCTGCTGGAACGGCTTTGGGACAGTCAGGGGCAGTTTGTCGACAAGCATACGCTGGCTGTGAACATGAACAGGCTGCGTGGGAAGATTGAGGACGGGCAGCATAAATATATTTCGAATGTATATGGGATGGGATATCAATGGCTGAAATAATAGCAGTACTCTGCCTGATTGCAGTGGCCGTAATGTGGCACAGGATAAGAATGTTGAAAAAAGATATATATTCTTTTTCAGACAGGCTTGAGCAGTGTCTGGATGCGATGATTTCCGGACAGGATATCGAGAATTTTGGTGAGCTTAAGGATTCCCTTTGGGATAAGATCTATGAGAAGCTTCGCAAGCTGGATCATATGTGGCTGGGACAGAACCAGTATAATCAGGAGGAAAAGCGGCAGATCAAAGAGCTGATTTCCGACATTTCCCACCAGACGAAAACACCGATTGCGAATATTAAGATGTATCTGGAAATTCTGGAAAATGAAGAAGATGCCGCCCGGAGGACGGAATTTTTGGGGCACCTCAAGGGGCAGACGGAGAAGCTTGATTTTCTGCTCCAGAGTCTGGTGAAAATGTCCCGTCTGGAAACCGGAATCATCGAAATAAGCAAACAGGCAGCCAGAATATATGAGACACTGGGACGCTCGGCGGCGTCCATTGTGCCGAAGGCGGAGCAAAAAGGGATCAGCCTGTTTGCAGACTGCGATGAACGGCTGATGGCTGTCTATGATAAAAAATGGACAGAGGAAGCTGTTTTCAATATTCTGGATAATGCGGTCAAATATACACCGTCAGGCGGAAGTATTCATATTACGGTCAGTGTACAGGAATTTTTTACAAAGATCAGCATTAAGGACAGCGGGAAGGGAATTGCCCGGGACCGGCAGGCACAGATATTCGGAAGGTTTTACAGGGAGCCGGAGGTACATGATGAGGAAGGGATCGGGGTCGGGCTGTATCTGGCGCGAAAAATTATCACCCTGCAGAACGGGTACATCGAGGTGGTATCCGAACCCGGGAAGGGTGCGGATTTTCAAATATATCTTCCAAACGAAGCGATCAGCTGAAATAGTGTTACTATGCATGGCCAGAGGCCATGCATAGTAACGAAATAGTCACAGTTTTGTGAAAATATCTGATTGAGAACGGTTTGTGATTTTTCGGGACTATGCTTGCAGTATAAGGAGGGACACCAATATGAATGAAATTGTAAAGACACAGGCATTGAAGAAATATTACAAGCTCGGGGAGAATACGGTGAAGGCTCTGGACGGGGTGGATTTTACGGTCAGAGAAGGAGAATTCGTGGCGATTGTCGGTAAATCGGGCAGCGGGAAAAGTACTCTGCTCCATATGATCGGGGGTCTTGACTACCCAACCGGCGGTAAGGTATATGTGGATGGGAAACAGCTGTATAAGCTGAATAAAGAACAGCTTGCAGTGTTCAGGAGGAGAAAGGTCGGTTTTGTGTTTCAGAGTTTTAACCTTGTGCCGGATTTGAATGTGTATGAAAATGTCGTCCTGCCGATTGAACTGGACGGCGGGCATATTGACCGGGATTTTGTGGACGAAATCTTAAGGATATTAAAACTGGAGGAAAAGAAGGAGGCTCTGCCCGGCACGCTTTCGGGCGGCCAGCAGCAGAGGGCGGCAATCGCAAGGGCACTGGCGAATAAACCGGCAATACTGCTGGCGGATGAGCCCACAGGGAATCTGGACACCGGAAGCAGCCATGACGTCATGGGACTTTTGAAAATGGCGGCAAAGCGGTATCACCAGACGGTCGTTTTGATTACCCATGATGCAGATATTGCACAGCTTGCGGACCGGATCGTACAGATTGAAGACGGACGGATCGTGAAGGGAAGTGACACTTATGCTGGAGAATAATAATAGCAGGATCGTCACAAGAATGGCTGTGCGTTCTATCAAAAGCGGCAGGCAGAAGAATCTGATTATGGCCGCGGCAATCACACTGTCGACCTTTATGCTGTTCTGCATTTTAACGGTGGGAAGTACTTATTTTAAGATGCAGCGGCTTCAGAATATCCGTATGAACGGGGCAGATTATGACGCATTTATTTATGGCGGTTTTACAGAGGAACAGAAAGAAACCTGTGAGAAAAATCCTTATATTCAGACTGTCGGCGTACAGGGGATGGCGGGATGGACCGTAAGTACGGATACTGACGACACGCTCAATACAGTGATGCTGTGGTCTGACGGGGCACAGTGGGATGTATTGTCGAAACCTGCGGTTATCTGGCAGAAAGGAGAATACCCGCTAAAGGAGAATGAAGTGATGGCAACGGTCGCGGCATTAAAAGACTGCGGACTTGAGGATGCCGGGGTGGGGGATTCGTTTACCTTAACTTACGGAGACAAACAGGGCGAGCATACGGCGGAATTTACGATTTCGGGGCTTCTGAAGACTTATAAAAATGAAAAGATATTCTATGTTTCGAAGCCATTTCTGGATAAGTCCGGTTTCTCTCTGGACGATTACGGGAGAGGCTTCCTCTATATGAAGTTTAAGTATCCGGTTGTGCCGGAGCGTGTTTTCCGGGAACTGGAGAACAGCCTGAATCTGGGGGAGCAGCAGTATCTGCTGATAGAGCCGGCTACACAGAGTTCGGTGCAGATACTGGCCGGGCTCGCAGGTCTGGTATTGATTACTTGTTTCAGTGCCTATCTCCTGATCTATAATATCCTTTATATCTCTGTTTCCAGCAATGTCAGACATTACGGACTGCTGCAGACAGTAGGCATGACTGGCAGGCAGATATACCAGATGGTCCTGAGACAGATGTTCATGGTGGGGGCATGCGGTATTGCCGGAGGAATCCTGCTCGGAATGCTGACGTCTTTTCTCCTGATACCAGAAGCGGTGAAAGTCCTTGGCATCCGGAAGGAAGAGATTTCGATTGCATTTCATCCCGCGGTCTTTCTCCTGAGTATACTGATAGCCGGGGGCACGATCTATCTTGGAAGCAGAAAACCTGCGAAAAAGGCAACAGAAGTTTCCCCAGTGGAGGCATTGGGGTATCGCGGGGATTTCGGGAAACGCAATTCACATGGAACAAGGAAAGGAAGGCTGGTCTGGCGGCTTGCATGGGATCAGGTTACCAAGGATAAGAAAAAGACGATGATCGTCCTCCTCTCACTGGCTGCAAGCTTGTCAGTGTTCCTTTGCCTGACAACACTAATAGAAAGCCAGGGGCCGCGTACAATCGTTTCTAATTATATGGATGCGGATATGATCCTCATTAATGATACTATCAAGAAGGATGATAAAAACGATTGGAAACAGCTGATGGATGAAGCATTTCAGGTAAAAATCAAAGAAGGCGGCCGGATCAAAGAGTCACATCAGGTGCTGATTGACCAGATTGTGGTTCCGTGGGAGCCCGAATTCGTAGATACTTGGATGAAAGCATTTTACGCAAAATGGATGGAAGAATCTTACGCTGATATAGAGACAGAATTTAAACAGAATCCGGAGAAGTTTTCTTCTTATATAATCGGTATTGATGAAGCAGCATTTACTTATTTAAACAGTACTCTGGAAACACCGATAGATGAACAGAGCTTCAAGGAAGGCAAAAGCTGTATCCTGTACCGAGATTCACTGAATCTTAAAGAGGCGGATTATCAGGAAGAAAATATAGCCTGCTATTTATATGAAGGGGACGGGGAATCCCATTCGTTTCAAATCGGAGGCCTGACGGATGATTCTTATTATAGAAGAGGCGGAATCACTCCAACTGTCATTGTAAGTGATGCATACCTGAATCGTATTTCAGATGCCCCATATGTTTTCAAAACGAGTATACAATATGAGCAGGAGTATGACACGGCCGCAGAAGCAGACGTGAAAAACGCGATAGACACCAGTGCATACCCGAAAGATTTTTCCTACGAATCAAAAATTGAAGAAATGAAGAGTGTCAGTAAGGCACAGGGGAATATGATGGGAATTGGAATCGGGATCGCCTTCATCCTCGCTTTGATTGGTATCCTGAATTATGTCAATACAGTTACAGGAAACATCCATAACCGTCAGATGGAGCTGGCGATCATGGAAAGTGTCGGAATGACAGAAAAGCAGGTAAAAAGCGTATTGATAAGAGAAGGAATCCTCTTTGCGGGCGGATCACTTGCACTGACGGCAACGCTGGGCCTTTTCATAACATATCTCCTGTACCAGTCCATGAACTATATGCAGGTCACATTTGCAATACCCGTACTGCCGTCCGCCTGTATGCTCCTGTTCATCCTGTGCGTCTGTGTGGCGGTTCCACTGGCTGTATACCGGTTTGTAACGGGGGAAAAAGCAATCGTGGAGAGAATAAAAACGAATGAGTAGTAAAAAATAGAATGGCAGGAAATGAAGGGAAAGATTGATATGAAGAAACACCGTCTAAGTCGAAACTTTGTTTTAGGCGGTGTTTTTGTGTGCCCGGCCATAGTAAATCAATGTTTTCCAGACTTCATAATTTTTTTATAATTTAATTAGCACTCGAACCTTGACAGTGCTAACAACAGGTGCTATTGTTATATTGTTAGTAGAACAAAGCACATGAAATGACAAAGGAGGTCTTTCTATGAACATAAATAAGTTTACTCAGAATTCTCTTCAGGCGGTCCAGAATTGTGAAAAGGTGGCCTACGATTACGGCAATCAGGAGATCGCGCAGGAGCATCTGCTGTATGCACTCGTCACACAGGACGACAGTCTGATTTTAAAATTACTTGAAAAAATGAATATTCAGGGCACATTGTTTATCAACCGTGTGGAAGAAGCACTTTCCAAGCGTCCGAAGGTTCAGGGCGGACAGGTGTATGTGGGGCAGGATCTGAATAATGTCCTGATCCATGCAGAAGATGAAGCGAAACAGATGGGTGATGAGTATGTATCTGTAGAGCATCTCTTCCTTGCACTTTTGAAGTATGCAAGCCGTGACCTGAAGGGGCTGTATAAGGAATTCGGCATCAGCCGGAACTCATTTTTGCAGGCCTTGTCCACGGTCAGGGGAAATCAGAAGGTGACAAGTGATAATCCGGAAGCAACCTATGATACTCTGAATAAGTATGGTCAGGATCTTGTGGAACGTGCAAGGGACCAGAAGCTGGACCCGGTAATTGGCAGGGATGAGGAAATCCGTAATGTGATACGGATTCTTTCCCGTAAGACAAAGAACAACCCGGTGCTTATAGGTGAACCCGGTGTTGGTAAGACAGCGGTTGTTGAAGGTCTGGCACAGAGAATCGTCAGAGGTGACGTACCGGAAGGGCTGAAGGATAAGACGATCTTCTCTCTGGACATGGGCGCACTTGTTGCAGGGGCCAAGTACAGGGGTGAGTTCGAGGAACGTCTGAAAGCGGTTCTGGAGGAAGTGAAAAACAGTGACGGAAAGATCATCCTGTTTATTGATGAGCTTCATACCATCGTCGGCGCAGGTAAGACAGACGGGGCGATGGATGCGGGCAATATGTTAAAGCCTATGCTGGCGCGCGGTGAGCTGCACTGTATCGGTGCGACGACACTGGATGAATACCGTCAGTATATTGAAAAAGATGCGGCTCTGGAACGCCGTTTCCAGCCGGTTATGGTAGAGGAACCGACTGTAGAGGATGCCATTTCTATCCTCCGTGGTTTAAAGGAGCGCTATGAAGTGTTCCACGGTGTTAAGATTACCGACAGTGCACTTGTTGCGGCGGCAACGCTTTCCAACCGTTATATTTCTGACAGATTCCTGCCCGATAAGGCGATTGACCTTGTAGATGAGGCCTGTGCCCTGATTAAGACGGAGCTGGATTCCATGCCGACAGAGATGGATGAACTGAGCCGCCGTATCATGCAGCTGGAAATCGAAGAAGAGGCACTGAAGAAAGAGGAAGACCGGTTAAGCAGAGAACGACTGGAGCATCTTCAGGAGGAACTGGCCGGCCTGCGTGAAGAATTTGCAGGGAAAAAGGCACAGTGGGATAATGAGAAGGCATCTGTGGAGCGTGTCCAGAAGATCCGTGAGGAGATCGAACAGGTGAACAAGGACATCCAGAAGGCCCAGAGGGAATACGACCTGAACAAGGCGGCCGAGCTGCAGTACGGACTTCTGCCGCAGCTTCAGAGACAGCTTGAGGAAGAAGAGGAGCGGTTAAAGGAAAAAGAAATGTCGCTCGTACACGAGGCGGTTACGGATGAAGAAATTGCAAAGATCATCTCCAGATGGACCGGGATTCCGGTTGCAAAGCTCAATGAGAGCGAGAGGAGCAAGACGCTGCATTTAGGGGATGAACTGCACAAACGTGTCATCGGCCAGGATGAGGGTGTAGAACTGGTAACAGAGGCAATCATCCGGTCCAAGGCAGGTATCAAGGACCCGTCCAAACCGATCGGATCATTCCTCTTCCTCGGACCTACCGGTGTTGGTAAGACGGAACTGGCAAAGGCTCTGGCGGAAAGTCTGTTTGACGATGAGAACAATATGGTCCGAATCGATATGAGTGAGTATATGGAGAAATACTCCGTATCCAGATTAATCGGAGCGCCTCCGGGATATGTTGGATACGACGAAGGCGGCCAGCTTACAGAGGCTGTCAGAAGAAAACCTTATTCCGTTGTATTGTTTGATGAGATCGAGAAAGCACACCCGGATGTATTTAATGTACTGCTTCAGGTGCTGGATGACGGCCGTATCACGGATTCACAGGGTCGTACCGTTGACTTTAAGAATACCATTCTGATCATGACCTCCAATATCGGGGCAAACTACCTGTTGGAAGGTATTGAGGAAGACGGTACGATTGATCAGGCGAGCGAGGACATGGTAATGAACGAGCTACGTGCACACTTCAGGCCGGAATTCCTGAACCGTCTGGATGAAATCATTATGTTTAAACCGTTGACGAAAGACAATATTTATGCAATCATTGACTTGTTAGTAACTGACGTCAACAAACGGCTTGCCGATAAGGAACTTTCCATCGAACTGAGCGAAACGGCCAAGAATTTCATCGTAGACGGCGGGTATGAACCGATGTATGGTGCAAGGCCGCTGAAGAGATACCTGCAGAAAAATGTAGAGACACTTGCAGCAAAACTGATTCTGGCAGGCAATGTCGGCCGGGGAGATGTAATTGTAATCGAGGTTGTTGACGGGAAATTAAATGCAAGAGCGAAAGGACAGCTGGTTTCATGACGCCGATCATTTTCCACATTGATGTCAACTCCGCATATTTGAGCTGGACAGCGGTAGAACAACTGAAAAATGGTGCAAAGCAGGATCTGCGGGAGATTCCAGCCATTATTGGCGGGGATCAGAAAGCACGCCGCGGCGTGGTACTCGCTAAATCAATTCCCGCTAAAAAGTATGGCATTCGCACGGGGGAACCTGTTGCGAATGCCTTTCGTAAGTGTCCGAATCTCGTGAGTGTACCGCCGGACCACCGGATGTACCGTGAAAAAAGTGACAGGCTGATGGACTATCTGAAAAGTTTTACAACAAAGATCGAACAGGTCAGTGTTGATGAGTGCTACATGGATTTTACAGAGATCGCCTGGAAATACCCGTCTCCCGTGGATGCGGCGCTGATTATAAAGGACGGGATAAGGGAGCAGTTTGGCTTCACGGTCAATATCGGGATATCTTCCAACAAACTGCTGGCAAAGATGGCATCTGATTTTGAGAAGCCGGATAAAGTACATACACTGTTTCCTGAGGAGATACAGGTGAAAATGTGGCCGCTCCCGATCGGGGAACTCTATATGGCCGGCCGTTCCAGTGTGGAGACACTGAAGAAACTGGAAATCTATACGATCGGGGATCTTGCACAGGCGGACCCGGAAGTCATCAGCCTGCATATGAAGAGCCACGGCAGGATGCTGTGGGAGTCTGCCAACGGGGCCGGGGATTCTCAGGTTCAGTCGGAGCAGGCAGAGGCAAAGGGGATCGGGAACTCTACCACGCTGTCTGAAGATGCAGTCACGGCAGAAGAAGCGATGGAAGTATTCCGGGAGCTGGCGGCAAGTGTAGGCAGGAGACTCCGTAAAGCGGGACAGAAGGCGAACATGGTCAGCATGGAAATCAAGTACCATGATTTTCAGACAGTATCCCACCAGAAGCAGCTAAGCAAGCCTTCCAGTGAAGATGATGTGCTATACGGGGCGGCATGCCAGTTATTTGAGGAGACGTGGGACGGTGAACCCATCCGCCTGCTGGGAATACGGACGGCTAAGCTGGTGGATGCGTCGGAGCCTGTGCAGCTTTCGATCTTTGATATTGAGATGCCAAAGCCTCCGGATGAGAAGCACCGGAAACTTAACATGGCAATGGATGAAATACGGAAAAAGTACGGTGAGGATGCCGTGGTCAAGGCGAGCCTTATGAAACCGGGAAAAGGGAAAAAGGGACATGAAGACTAAGAACTACAATATGGAACTGATCAGGACCGTCTCATTTGTGATGGTCATTATCATACATGTAACAAATTATTACTGCAGGGCATATGCGGATATCGGCCGGGATGAATATCTGTTTTCGGTAATTCTGGACACGGTATCCAGAGTCAGTGTGCCCTGTTTTTTCATGCTCAGCGGCGCCCTGCTGCTTGGAAGGACGGAACGGCTTAGGAAGAACGGGGAAAGGCTGGTACGGTTTCTGGTTGTACTGGTGTTCTGGAGCGTTGTTTACTATTTCTTTAATGTATACTATATGGACACACCAGTTGACTTGCGCGAAATCTTCTTTGAGCCCGCAGAGCCGCATCTCTGGTACCTGTATGCGACGATTCCGATCTATCTGGTGCTTCCTTTTTTCCAGACCATGTGCAGGGGGATGAGTGCAAATATGGATAAGGCATTTCTGCTGATGGGAAGTCTGGCGTCTCTGTTTCTATATGTTTCCTCCCTGCTCCATGCAGAGGCATATTATGATGTGCCGATCATCGGGGACCGGGTATATACATTTTATTTTTTCCTTGGATATTTTATCAGCAAATACAGGGAAAGAATCACATGGAGTATCTGGCGGACATTGGGCATTTTTCTGGGAAGCACCTCTCTGAATATACTCCTGACGGTGCTGATTACTTTCCGCAGGGGGGAACATTATGAAAGACTGCTCGAGTATGGCTGCCCGCTTGTCATCATCAGCGGGGTGTCATTCTTTGCATTATTTATGCAGATAGGGGGAGGGCATGTCAGACTGAAAGATAATACAAGAAAATGGATCGACAGGTGGTGCGCCTGCTCCTTCGGTATCTATCTGATACATATCATCTTTCTGGATAATTATAAGAAATTCGTGGACCCGGAGGAACTGTCAGCATGGATCGCAGTACCTACGCTGACACTTGCGATTCTGATTGTGTCCTTTATCTGCATATACTTTATCAGGAAGCTGCCTTTCGGAAAAATGATTTCATAAACTGTTTTTTTAACTTCACGAAGTTTTCATGAATAGAATTTTGCAACAAGGAAAGGTTTGTGTTATTCTATAATAGTATACCCAAAAAGCAGGAGGAATGCAGATGAAACTAACACAGTTATTAGAACGTTTAGAATATGAAGTAATACAGGGAAACGATGAGATCGAGGTCCGGGAGCTGATCAATGATTCCAGAAAAGTCAGGGAAGGCAGTGTATTTGTCTGTATCAGCGGCGCAGTCGTTGACGGACATGAATTTGTCGGCGATGTGGCGGCGAAAGGGGCGGCCGCGGTTATTGTAGAGAAGGACGTAGAAGCCCCGGAAGATATGACGGTGATCCGGGTACCGGATACAAGATATGCGTTGGCTCTGATGTCCGCGGCTTATTTCGGATATCCGGCGGATAAGATGAAGATCATTGGAATTACCGGTACAAAGGGGAAGACAACAACGACTTACATGATCAGGTCTATCCTTGAAGGGGTCGGGCATAAGGTCGGCCTGATCGGTACAATAGAGGCGATTATCGGGGACGAGACGATACCGGCCGCTAATACGACGCCGGAGTCTTATACGATCCACCAGTATTTTGCCAGAATGGCGGAAGCAGGCTGTGACTGTGTTGTCATGGAAGTTTCATCACAGGGGCTGATGCTCCACAGGACCGCAGGGATCTCGTTTGAGATCGGTATTTTCACCAATCTGGGAAGAGACCACATTGGGCCGAATGAACATGCGGATTTCGAAGATTACAAGCGGTGCAAAGGGCTTTTGTTCCAGCAGTGCAGACTCGGGATCGCCAATGTGGATGACCCGTATTTCGTGGATGTGTTTGCAAAGGCAACTTGTACAACGGAGACTTTTGGATTTTCAGAAAAGGCAGATCTAAGGGCCACGGACACACATCTTGTTTCCAGACCCGGGTATCTGGGCGTGGCCTATCATGTGAGCGGCCTGATGGATTTTGATGTAGAGATTGATATTCCGGGCAAATTCAGTGTCTACAATTCGTTGACGGCCATTGCAGTCTGCAGACATTTCCAGGTGCCTGCTGATAAGATACAGAAGGCTCTGAAGATGGCAAATGTGAAGGGCCGCATCGAGATGGTGAAAGTATCGGATGAGTTTACACTGATGATTGATTATGCACATAACGCCATGAGTCTGGAAAGCCTGCTGACAACGCTGAAGGAGTATCAGCCGGCCCGTCTGGTCTGCCTCTTCGGATGCGGCGGCAACCGGTCTAAGGACAGACGCTATGAGATGGGGGAAGTATCAGGCAGGCTCGCGGACCTGACAATTATTACATCGGATAATCCAAGGTTTGAGGACCCACAGGCAATCATTGACGATATCAAGACAGGAATCGGCAGGACAGACGGGAAGTATGTGGAGATCTGTGACAGGAAAGAAGCCATCCGGTATGCGATCGAGCATGGACAGCCGGGGGATGTCATCGTGCTGGCCGGAAAGGGACACGAAGATTATCAGGAGATAAAGGGTGTGAAGTATCCGATGGATGAAAGGGTTCTTATTTCCGAAATCCTGTCCGGGAACTAGAAAAGTAGGTGATGACATTTACATGTATGCGGA
Source organism: Clostridium sp. AF19-22AC (assembly GCF_003479085.1). Taxonomy (NCBI): domain Bacteria; kingdom Bacillati; phylum Bacillota; class Clostridia; order Eubacteriales; family Clostridiaceae; genus Clostridium; species Clostridium sp. AF19-22AC. The sequence goes on from NZ_QUGN01000006.1 coordinate 204,505, forward strand.
TATCATTGTAGATATTACACATGAAAAACTGGACAGAGTCTTTCAATACAGGATCCCCTCCCGTCTGGAAGGGGAACTTTCTGTCGGGATGGAAGTGATCGTTCCTTTTGGCAGGGGCAACCGTGAGACAAAAGGTTATGTAACCGGCCTGTCGGATAAATGCAATTATGATGAAACAAAAGTAAAAGAACTGCTGGACATTTCCAGAAGCGGCATGGCGATCGAAGGAAAACTGGTCGCACTCGCCGCGTGGATGAAGGAACAGTATGGCGGGACGATGATACAGTCACTGAAGACGGTCCTCCCGATCAAGCAGAAAGAGAATGCGAAGGTGAAGAAACGGGTACGGCTTCTTCTGGACGAGGAAGAGGGAAAGAAAAAGCTGGACTTTTATCTGGAGAAGAACCAGAAGGCCAGGGCAAGACTTCTGGCGGCGCTTCTGGATGAGCCAATTCTTGACTATGAACTGGTATCGCGCAAGCTGAACATAACGCTTACCGTCATCCGGGCAATGGAAGAACAGGGGATCGTGGCTCTGGAATCTGAGCAGGTTTACCGGAATCCTGTGAAAGGGGAACGGATTGAGAACGGTATTACGTTTACAGAGGAACAGAGGCATGCCATCCAGAGATTCTGGGAAGACTATGAACAGGGAAAACGCGGCACTTATCTGATCTACGGAGTGACCGGGAGCGGCAAGACGGAGGTTTACATCGAGATGATACGCCGGGTTGCGGAACAGGGAAAGCAGGCAATTGTACTGATCCCCGAAATTGCCCTCACATATCAGACTGTCATACGGTTCTACAGGAACTTCGGGGACAGGGTGTCCATTATGAATTCCAGGCTCTCTGCAGGAGAGCGTTATGACCAGATGATGCGGGCAAAGGAGGGGAAGATCGATGTCATGATCGGTCCCCGTTCTGCTTTATTTACCCCGTTTCCGAATCTTGGGCTGATTGTGATGGATGAGGAACATGAGACGACTTATAAAAGTGAGCAGGTGCCCCGTTACCATGCGAGGGAAACGGCCATTGCGAGGGCGGAAATGGAACATGCAAGTGTGATACTCGGTTCTGCGACCCCGTCTCTTGAGGCCATGTATCGTGCGAAAAAGGGCGAGTACCATCTCCTGGAGATGCGTAACCGCTCCGGAATGCAGGATATGGCGGAAGTATATACAGTGGACCTGCGCGAAGAACTAAAAAACGGGAATCGTTCCATCCTGAGTATAAAACTACAGGAACTGATGGCCGACAGGCTCGAAAAGAAAGAGCAGATCATGCTTTTCCTGAACCGGCGCGGATATGCGGGATTCATATCCTGCCGGGAGTGCGGACATGTCATCAAGTGCCCGCACTGTGACGTGTCCCTGTCTTCCCACAGGAACGGGAAGATGGTATGCCATTACTGTGGGTTTGAAGAGCCGAAGCCATCTGTCTGCCCGGAATGTGGTTCCCGGCATATCGGAGAGTTCAGGGCCGGGACCCAGCAGATCGAGGAGATCGTAAAAACGTTGTTCCCACAGGCGCGGGTGCTGCGTATGGATATGGATACGACCCGGCAGAAAGACGGCCATGAGAAGATCCTGTCGGCATTTGCCAATGAGGAGGCTGACATTCTGGTCGGCACGCAGATGATTGTTAAGGGACATGATTTCCCGAATGTGACACTGGTCGGCGTCCTTGCCGCGGATATGTCTCTGTATTCCGATGATTACCGGGCGGGAGAGCGGACATTCCAGCTGCTGACACAGGCGGTTGGCCGTGCGGGGCGCGGTACAAAGAAGGGGGAAGCGGTCATTCAGACATACAGTCCGGAGCATTACGGGATTGTGACTGCTGCGGAGCAGGATTACGAGGCATTTTATGAAGAAGAGATCCGGTACCGGGAACTGATGGGTTACCCGCCCGCCGAGAATCTGCTTGCAGTGCTTGTGAGCTGTGAGGATGAGCCGCTCCTTGAAAAGGGGTGCAGGTATCTGAAAGAGTATGCACTGCGTTTCAGGAAAGATGCACAGATGGATATCATCGGGCCAGCCAGCCCGGGGATCGGGAAGATCAACGATGTATATCGGAAAGTACTCTACCTGAAAGCGGAAAGATATGATACACTGATAAGGATGAAAAATTATATGGAGCAGTACATCGAGGTGAATCCGGGATTTCAGAAGATGAGAATCCAGTTTGATTTTAACCCGATGAATGTTTTTTAGTAAAAATAGCAGAATAGTAATGTGGAGGAAGTTATGGCAATCAGAGAGGTCAGAGAAATTGGAGACGAGATCTTAACGAAAAAATGTAAAGAAGTGACAAAGATGACTCTTCGGACAAGAGTACTTATCGAAGACATGCTGGATACGATGTATGAGAAGTTTGGTGTAGGGCTTGCGGCCCCGCAGGTCGGAGTGCTGAAGAACATCGTCGTGATTGATGTGGGAGAGGGGCCGATCGTCCTGATCAATCCCGAAATCATTGAGGCGGATGGCGAGCAGACCGGAGAGGAAGGGTGCTTAAGCGTGCCGGGAAAATGGGGGATTGTAACCAGACCGGACCATGTGAAAGTCCGTGCCCTCAATGAGGAGATGGAGGAATTCGAGATAGAAGGCGAAGGGCTGCTGGCAAGGGCATTCTGCCATGAGATCGACCATCTTTCAGGTGATCTGTATGTGAACAAAGTGGAAGACGGGCTTCATGATGTACAGACTGAGGAGGAAGAAGAATAAAATGAGAGTCATATTTATGGGAACCCCTGATTTTTCAGTCGGAACACTGGAGGCATTGATTGCGGCGGGACATGACGTATGTCTGGCCGTGACACAGCCGGATAAGCCGAAAGGCAGAGGTAAGGAGATGCAGTTCACCCCGGTCAAGGAGGCCGCAGTGAAGCATGGAATCCCTGTATACCAGCCGGTCAAAGTAAGACAGCCGGAATGCGTGGCGAAGCTTCGCAGCTATCAGGCTGATGTGATCGTCGTTGTAGCGTTCGGACAGATCCTGCCGAAAGACATTCTGGATCTGACTCCTTACGGCTGCATCAATGTCCATGCGTCCCTGCTTCCGAAATACAGAGGCGCGGCCCCGATCCAGTGGGCGATCATCAGAGGGGAAGAAGTGACCGGTGTTACAACGATGCAGATGGATGAAGGTCTGGACACAGGTGATATGATTTTAAAGACAGAGATTCCGATTACTGAAGAAGAAACAGGAGAGAGCCTGCATGACAAGCTGGCAAGGGCAGGTGCAGACTTATGTGTAGAGACGCTTGCGGCACTGGAGGACGGGACGGCTGTATTCGAGCACCAGCAGGAAACGCCGACCCCGTATGCGAAGATGCTGAACAAGCAGATGGGAAATATCGACTGGACACAGTCCGCCCGGGAGATTGAACTTCTGGTGAGGGGACTGAACTCCTGGCCGAGTGCCTATACCCACTGGGGGGATAAGGTGGTAAAGATCTGGAAGGCAAAGGCGGTGTCAGGTGAGGCGTTTTCCACTAAAGAGCCGGGAACGGTACTTACGGTAGAGAAAGACTGCTTCACGGTGCAGACCGGAAACGGGGTACTGAAGATCAGCGAACTCCAGCTTCCCGGGAAAAAGAGAATGGAGACGAGTGCATTTCTGAGGGGATATACACTGGAACCCGGTACCATATTCACGGCTTAGTTTCCCTGTAAGGGGCTTTCATGCCGTGTATCTTAACTAGACAGGAGGAAGTCATATGTTTTTTTATTATGATCCTACGTATATACTTGTATTAATAGGGGCGCTGATCTGTATCATAGCTTCAGGCAGGGTCAACAGCGTGTTTAACCGTTACTCCCAGGTGCGCAGCCATTCCGGCATGACGGGGCGCGAGGCGGCGGAGAAGATTCTGAGGGCAAACGGAATCCATGATGTGACCGTCCAGCATATATCAGGGAATCTGACAGACCACTATGATCCAAGAAACAAGACATTGAGTCTGTCCGACGCCACATACCAGTCTACATCGGTTGCGGCGATCGGGGTTGCGGCACATGAGTGCGGCCATGCGGTGCAGCACCATGTCGGTTATGCACCGCTGAAGATCAGGGGTGCACTTGTACCCGTTGCGAACTTTGGTTCTATGGCGGCATGGCCGCTGATTATCATCGGGCTGTTTATAAACGGCAACATGTCCCTGATGCTGATCAATCTGGGAATCCTGCTGTTTTCAGCAGCAGTCCTGTTCCAGCTTGTGACACTGCCGGTGGAGTTTAACGCATCCAGAAGGGCCGTAAAGGTTCTTGAAAATACCGGGATGCTTTACCCGGAGGAAGTAGATGCAACAAAGAAGGTACTCGGGGCCGCTGCGCTGACTTACGTGGCGAGTGCGGCATCAATGATTCTGCAGCTGTTAAGATTACTCTTGATCAGCGGACGCAGACGCGGCGATTGAGAATAGATAAAATTGGAGGATATAGTATGACAAAACCGTTAAGCGAGCGGGAGATTGTGCTCGGAATTTTAATGGATGTGACGGAACATGATGTTTACAGCCATATTGCACTGGGAAATGTGCTCAGTAAATATCAGTATCTGGATAAGAAGGAGCGCTCGTTTATCACAAGGGTGACAGAGGGGACGCTCGAGCATATGATAGAGATTGATTATATCCTCAATCAGTTTTCAAAAGTAAAAGTACAAAAGATGAAGCCGGTCATCCGCAATATTCTGCGCAGTGCGGTATACCAGTTAAAATACATGGACAGTGTGCCAGATTCCGCCGTCTGTAATGAGGCAGTAAAACTGGCTGTGAAAAAAGGATTCGGCACACTGAAAGGATTTGTGAACGGTGTGCTTCGGAATGTGGCACGGAAAATGGATGAGGTCAGTTATCCCAAAGAGCCGGTGGAGGCCCTTTCTGTGAAGTACTCCATGCCGGGCTGGATACTTGATTTGTGGCTGGAAGAATACAGCATCGATACCGTGGAGAAGATCCTTGCCGATTTCCAGAAGGAGAAGCCAGTGACAATCCGCTGTAATACAAGCCGTATCAGTCCGGAAGAACTGGAAGAGAGGCTGAAAGCAGAAGGTGTTACGGCTGTGAAACATAAGTACCTGGCTTATGCGTACAGTATCACCGGATATGATTATCTGGGGGAGATGGAGAGCTTCCGGCAGGGACTTTTTGCGGTTCAGGACATAAGTTCCATGTTGGTAGGGGAAATTGTATCCCCGAAGGAAGGCGACAATATTCTTGATGTGTGTGCGGCTCCCGGCGGGAAGTCCATCCACCTTGCGGATAAATTAAACGGGACAGGGCATGTGGAGGCACGGGACCTGACAACATATAAGACAGGGCTGATTCAGGAAAATGTAGGCCGGATGCAGTTTGGCAATATATCCGTGGTACAGTGGGACGCGACAGTTCCGGATGAGGCCGCGTTTGACAGTGCGGATATTGTGATAGCTGACCTGCCGTGCTCAGGTCTGGGTGTGCTGGGCAGAAAGACAGACCTGAAGTATAAGACGATGAAAGAACAGATACAGGAACTCTCAGGGCTTCAGAAGAAGATACTGGATGTTGTCCGCCGGTATGTGAAGCCGGGCGGTGTCCTGATCTACAGCACCTGTACGATCAGCCGGGCCGAGAATATGGATAATGTACACTGGTTTTTAGAGAAATACCCGGAGTTTACACTGGATAACATAGAAGATAAGGTGTGCAGTGAATTAAAGGACAGTGTGACAGAACAGGGGTGTTTAAGGCTCCTGCCGGGCGTACATGAGAGTGACGGGTTCTTTATTGCAAGATTTCGCAGAAGTTTAGAGTAATTAAGGAAGGCACGGAGTATTATGAAAAAAGATATTCGCGCATATACATATGAACAACTACAGGAAGAAATGGCATCCCTGGGGGAAAAGAAGTTCCGCGCAAAGCAGATTTACGAATGGCTCCATGTAAAACTGGCGGAAGATTTTGAAGAGATGACAAATCTTTCAAAAAGTTTACGTGAAAAGCTGGAAAAAGAATATACGATACTGCCGGTGAAAATGCTGGAAAGGCAGGAATCGGCTCTGGACGGCACCAATAAGTTCTTATTCCGGCTGTATGACGGGAATGTGGTGGAAAGTGTTCTGATGCGCTATAAGCACGGTAATTCCGTGTGTATTTCCTCACAGGTAGGGTGCCGGATGGGATGTCGTTTCTGTGCATCCACCATAGGCGGCCTTGTCAGAAATCTTTCCCCGTCGGAGATGCTCGGCCAGATCTACCAGATTCAGCGGATCATCGGAGAGCGGATTTCTAATGTTGTCATCATGGGGACCGGAGAGCCTCTGGATAATTTTGAGAATTTTCTCCGTTTTATCAGGCTTCTGACAGACGAACACGGACTAAATATCAGCCAGAGAAATGTGACAGTTTCTACATGCGGAATCGTGCCGAAGATGCTGGAGCTGGCAAAAGAAAAACTACAGATCACACTGGCACTCTCCCTCCACGGGGCGACTCAGGAGAAGCGGAAAGAGCTGATGCCTGTGGCAAATAAATACAGCCTGGATGAAGTGCTGGATGCGTGCGATGCGTATTTTGAAGAAACAGGACGGCGTATCACGTTTGAATACAGTCTCGTACACGGTGTGAATGACCGGGATGAAGATGCAAAAGAGCTGACAGCCATACTGAAACAAAGGAACTGCCACTTGAATCTGATCCCTGTGAATCCGATCAAAGAACGCACTTTTGAACAGCCGAGCAGGAAAAATGCTCTTAATTTTAAAAATAAACTTGAAAAAAGCGGAATAAATGTTACTATAAGAAGGGAAATGGGCGCAGATATCGATGGGGCCTGTGGACAGCTCAGACGACGTTATGTGCAGACAAACAACGAATAAAGGAGATATGCTATGAAGACATTTTCCATTACCGATGTAGGAATGGTAAGACAAGTGAATCAAGATTATGTCTATACGACAGATAACGCTCTTGGACCTCTCCCAAACCTGTTTGTGGTGGCTGACGGGATGGGCGGGCATCAGGCCGGCGATTATGCTTCAAAATATACAGTAGAAGTTCTGCAGAGAGAATTAAAACAAAGCGATGAGGAAGACGTGGAAAAGGCCCTGGTTGCGGCGATCAAGACGGCTAACAGGGAGATTATTAAAAAAGCGTCTCAGGATTCCCATCTCAAAGGAATGGGAACAACTGTCGTAGCGGCTACAATCGTGAATCAGATGATGTATTTTGCTAATGTAGGGGACAGCAGGCTTTATCTGATCAATCAGGGAATAACCCAGCTGACAAAAGACCATTCTCTTGTGGAGGAGATGGTGCGTCTCGGCGGTATCAAGCCGGAGGAGGCAAAGCACCATCCTGACAAGAACATTATCACAAGGGCAATCGGTGCAAAGGACAGCGTTGAAGTAGATTTTTATGAGCACCGTCTGAAAAAGGGAGACATCATACTGATGTGTACAGACGGACTCAGTAATATGGTGGAGGATGAAGAACTCTTCCATATTGTACAGGGGGGCAGGGACATTGTGGAAGCCGCAGAGTCTCTGGTAGAAACAGCAAAAGAAAACGGCGGTACGGATAATATAGGGATTATCCTTGTAGAGCCGTTTGCGGATGAGGTGAGTATATGTTAAAAGAAGGAGTATTTTTAGGGAAACGTTATGAAATATTAGGGCGTGTCGGTTCAGGCGGTATGGCGGATGTCTACAAGGGCAAAGACCATAAACTGAACCGCTACGTTGCAATTAAGGTATTGAAAAGTGATTACCGCACAGACGAGGTATTTATCCAGAAGTTTTTAAGCGAGGCACAGGCTGCGGCAGGCCTGATGCACCCGAATGTGGTCAATGTCTACGATGTGGGCCAGGACCGTGGACTGTATTATATGGTCATGGAACTGGTTGAGGGAATCACTTTAAAGGAATATATTGAGAAAAAGGGAAGACTCACCGCTAAAGAAACAATCAGCATTTCTATTCAGATGGTGACTGGTATTCAGGCTGCCCATAATCAGCATATCATTCACCGTGATATCAAACCTCAGAACATCATCATTTCCAAGGAAGGAAAAGTAAAAGTAACCGATTTTGGGATTGCGCGGGCAACGACGTCCACCAAGACCATTAGTTCGAGTGTCATGGGTTCCGTCCACTATACGTCACCGGAACAGGCGAGGGGCGGCATTGTGGATGAGAAGAGCGATATCTATTCCGCAGGTATTACCATGTATGAAATGGTGACAGGCCATGTGCCTTTTGACGGTGACTCCACAGTAGCTGTTGCGATTAAGCATCTGCAGGAGGAGATTGTCTCCCCGGCGGAGGAAGTACCGGATATCCCGTACAGTCTGGAATGTATTATCATGAAGTGTACCCAGAAGAATCCGGAACGCAGATATCCGAACTGCCAGGCTCTGATTCTGGACTTAAAACGGTCCCTCGTCAGCCCGGATGGTGAATTTGTAAATATGTCTCTTTATTCGAATGATACCACGGAGACCGTCATGATGACGCCGGAAGAACTGGAACGCATCCAGGGACGCGGATATAATGATGATGATGAATATGACGACGATTATGATGATGATTACGACGATGATTACGACAGCGATGATTATGATGATGATTACGACTATGACTATGACGACGATGATGAAGACTACGAGGGCGGCGGGGACTACGAAGCTGACAGAAAGAAAAAGAGCGATGTAGACCCGAATACAAAAAAAATCATGAAGATTCTGATGATTGTCGCAGCAGTCATTATTGCGTTTATTATAATTTTTGCAGTTGGCAAGGCTGCCGGTATGTTTAAAAACGGAACAGGTACGACCCAGACAGAAACTACGACCAAAGTGAAGGTGCCTGATGTACGCGGAATGACAGTGGATGAAGCAACGACGACTTTGAGCAAGAAGAAACTTGGTATTAAGATTGCGAAGCAGGAAGCGTCGGACACCTATGAAAAGGGTACGATTATCAGGCAGGACCCGGAGGGTGATTCAAAAGTAGATAAGAATACGGAAGTCAGGGTTGTTGTCAGCACCGGAAAAGAAATCAAGACGGTTCAGGTACCTGATGTATCCGGTAAAGATGAAAATAGTGCACAGAAAGCTCTTGAGGCAAAGAATCTGGTTGTTGAATTCAAATCAGAGTATAACGACAGTGTGGATGAAGGAAAGGTTATTTCTACAGACCCTGCGGCAGGCACGGAAGTAAAAGAAGGAACAACCGTGACGATGATTGTGAGCCAGGGGGCAGAGAAGGCCACCGTTCCGACACTCGTGGGGCTGAGCCAGGAAGACGCAGACGCTGCACTGGCGGCGGCAGGGCTGGTTACCGGAAGTGTGACAGAGGATTACAGTGACCAGTATGAGGCCGGAATTGTAATGTCCCAGAAGACAAAAGAGAATAAGAAGGTAAACAAAGGGACAACGGTGGATTATGTGGTAAGCAAAGGACCAAAGGTAGAGAAGGTATCTGTACCGGGTCTGGGGAATATGACCTATGATATGGCTATGCAGGCATTATCTGACCGGGGCCTTGTCGGGAATGGAACAGAGGAATACAGCAATGTGACTGTCGGATATGTGGTGTCACAGTCAGCACCGGAGGGTACTATGCTGGAAAAGGGCTCAACAGTTAATTTTGTAATAAGCCTGGGGCCAAAACCGTCGGAAGTTCCTGAAAATCCGGATAACGGAAATGGAGACGGCGGTAATTCAGATTATACAGAAGGTCAGTAATATATGCAGGGAAAGATAATAAAGGGAATTGCCGGATTCTACTACGTTCACGTAGTAGAATCCGGTGTTTATGAGTGTAAAGCAAAAGGTGTATTCCGCAAGGAGAAAATAAAACCGCTCGTAGGAGATAATGTTGAGATTGAAGTGCTCGACGAGTCAGAAAAAACAGGGAATATCACAGAGGTCCTGCCAAGGAAGAATGAACTGGTCCGGCCTGCAGTGGCGAACATTGATCAGGCACTGGTTGTATTTGCCGTTACTGAACCGGAACCGCATTTCAATCTTCTTGACAGGTTTCTGGTTATGATGGAATGCAAAGAGATTCCGGTTGTCCTGTGTTTTAACAAAAAGGACATTGCAAGCAAGCCGGAGCTTGCCTCCCTTCAGGAAATCTACCGCGCCTGCGGATACCAGGTAGTCTTTACGAGTGCACTGAATCAGGAAAACATAGAGGAAGTCGGGAAACTGCTTTCCGGTAAGACGACAGTTATCGCCGGTCCGTCCGGGGTCGGGAAGTCTTCTCTGATCAATCTGCTGCAGAGCGGGGTGCAGATGGAGACGGGCAGCATCAGCAGGAAAATAGCCAGAGGGAAGCATACGACCAGACATTCCGAGCTGATTACAATAGATGAAAATTCATATATCATGGACACACCGGGTTTCAGTTCCCTGTATGTCAATGATTTTGATAAAAGCGAACTGAAGTACTACTTCAGGGAATTCGCACCCTATGAGGGAAAATGCAGGTTCAGTGGATGTGACCATGTCCATGAACCGGGATGTGCGGTAAAGGAAGCATTGGATGAAGGGAAGATCCATCCAGTCCGCTATGAGGATTACCTGGAGATGTACCGGGAATTACAGGAAAAGAAGAGGTATTAGTATGAAGAAGATATTAGCATCATCCATATTGTCAGCAGATTTTAAGGTACTGGGGGATCAGATACGCACGACTTCGGACAACGGGGCAGAGTATCTGCATTTTGATGTCATGGACGGCATGTTTGTGCCAAGCATTTCTTTCGGCATGCCGGTTCTGCAATCCATTCAGGGGGTGAGCAGTCAGGTGATGGATGTCCATCTGATGGTGACCGACCCGATCCGCTATGTAGAAGCCTTCAAAGAGGCAGGGGCGGAAATCTTAACCGTGCATCTGGAGGCGTGTGAGGATATTCAGGCTGTGCTTGATAAAATCCATGCATGCGGTATGAAAGCAGGTGTGTCTGTGAAGCCGGCTACTCCGGTGGATGCGCTTCTGCCGATTCTTGACCAGGCGGAAATGTTCCTGATCATGAGTGTAGAGCCGGGATTCGGGGGACAGGCTTTTATTCCGGAATCACTGGATAAGATCCGTGCTTTACGTGCACTCCTGAATGAGAAGGGGCTGGATACGGATATCGAGGTAGACGGCGGCATCTATCTGACGAATGTGAGGGAGGTTCTGGATGCGGGTGCCAATGTGATCGTGGCAGGCTCCGCGGTATTCAAAGGGAACATCGGTGAAAATGTAAAAGGATTTATGGAGATATTCAAAGAAAATGAGTAAACGAACAGTGATTGTCAGCGGCGGTCTTCTGGAAGAGGATTTTGTAGTTGATATCTTAAAAGACGAAGAAACAGAATTTATAATTGGCGTGGACAGCGGTCTTAGCTTCCTGTATGAACATGGAATACTGCCGGACTATATTGTCGGGGATTTTGACAGTGCACCGGAAGAGATCATCACGTACTACAAAGAAGAGACAAAAGTGCCGGTCCGGGAGTTTAACCCTATCAAAGATGCCTCTGATACAGAGATTGCACTCAGGCTCTGCCTTGACCTGCGCCGGCAGAATATATTAATCCTCGGCGGGACAGGCACAAGGCTTGACCATGCGTGGGCGAATGTCCAGACACTGAAGATTGCCCTGGATGCGGGGGCAGACGCCAGAATCGTGGACAGGCATAATCAGATCCGGCTTCTGGACAGAGATTTTGTACTGAAAAAAGAAGAGGCGTTCGGACCATATTTTTCAGTTTTCCCACTGGACGGCACGGTAGAGAACTTCTGCCTGAAGGGCGCCAAATACCCTCTTAACCACCACGCACTGACGCCGTTTGACAGCCTCTGCGTGAGCAATGAGATCGCGGGGGACGAGGTAGAGATTACATTCCCGTTCGGGGTGGTCGTGCTCATGGAGACGCGGGACTGAAATTAAATCTAATCAAATAATGCACTATAAATATAAGGAGTACAAAGAATTATGAAATTAGGAATTGTTGGTTTACCCAATGTAGGAAAGAGCACGCTGTTTAACTCACTGACGAAGGCAGGCGCAGAATCTGCGAACTACCCGTTCTGCACAATCGACCCAAATGTGGGGGTGGTTACAGTACCGGATAAGCGTCTGGATGTTCTGGGAGAGATGTATCATACGAAGAAAATCGTTCCGGCGGCCATTGAATTTGTTGATATTGCGGGCCTCGTAAAAGGTGCTTCCAAAGGGGAAGGACTGGGAAACCAGTTTCTGGCCAATATCCGTGAGGTAGATGCAATTGTACATGTTGTAAGATGCTTTGAAGACAGTAATATCGTTCACGTGGACGGGAATATCGATCCTTTACGTGATATTGAGACGATTAATCTGGAGCTGATCTTTTCTGATCTGGAAATTCTGGAGAGAAGAATCGCAAAAACGACAAAGGTTGCAAGAAACGATAAGGCGGCAGCAAAAGAGCTTGAGCTTCTGGAGCGTATCAAGGCACATTTGGAAGATAATAAAATGGCAAAGAGTTTTACGACAGATGATGAGGATGAGCAGGAATGGCTGGGCAGTTATAATCTTCTGACAGCAAAACCGGTTATCTTTGCAGCTAACGTGACAGAAGACGATCTGGCAGATGATGGTGCGTCCAATGCAGGGGTTCAGGCTGTCCGCGAGTATGCGGCACAGGAGGACTGTGAGGTATTCGTCGTATGTGCACAGATTGAGCAGGAGATTGCTGAACTTGATGATGAAGAGAAGAAAATGTTTTTGGAAGATTTAGGTTTAGAAGAGTCAGGACTGGAAAAACTGATAAAGGCAAGTTATCATCTTCTGGGCCTGATCAGTTATCTGACAGCAGGCGAACCGGAAGTCCGCGCGTGGACGATCACAAGGGGGACCAAGGCACCGCAGGCAGCCGGAAAGATCCATACAGACTTCGAACGCGGATTCATCCGCGCCGAGGTAGTCAGCTACGATGACCTGATGGCATGCGGCACACATGCGGCAGCGAAGGAAAAAGGTCTTGTCAGACTGGAAGGAAAAGACTATGTAGTACAGGACGGGGATATCATCTTATTCCGCTTCAATGTATAAAAAATAAAATTGTAGTTCCAAGCAGCATAGAAAGGGAGCATGAAATATGCACTATAACATTAATTTTCCACATCTGGGAATTCATCTGGACCATGTCGGAAAATCCATCACCGTATTCGGTTTCGAGATCGCGTATTACGGGATTATCATAGGCACGGCGATTCTGATCGGTTTCCTGATCGCCACACAGGAGGCTAAGAGAACGAGACAGAATCCGGAAAATTATCTGGATATGGGAATCATCGGCGTGATCTGCGGTATCGTTGGTGCCAGACTCTTTTTTGTCATATTTTCCTGGGATATGTACAAAGACGATCTTCTTGAAATCTTCAACACCCGGCATGGCGGTCTGGCAATTTATGGAGGAGTTATAGCGGCAGTCATCACTGTGTTTGTGTATGCCCGTATAAAACGGCTGAGTGCCCCCCAGATATTCGATACAGTAGCAATGGCTCTGGTCAATGGCCAGATGCTTGGCCGCTGGGGAAACTTCTTTAACAGAGAAGCCTTCGGAGAATACACGGACAACCTCTTTGCCATGCAGCTGCCGCTGGATGCGGTCAGAAGCGGGGATGTGACAGAAACGATGCGCAGCCATATACAGGTAATTGACGGCATCAGCTACATTCAGGTGCACCCGACATTTCTCTACGAGTCTCTCTGGTGCTGCGCCATACTGATCATTCTGTTTGCCTATAGAAAACACAAAAAATACGAGGGTGAGCTGTTCCTCATTTACCTGTTCGGATATGGTCTCGGCAGAGTCTGGATAGAAGGCCTGAGAACGGACCAGCTCCTGATCCCCGGACTTGGCTTCCCGGTATCACAGCTTCTCGCCGGTACCATCGTAGTCGTAACAGGGGCTATGCTGCTATACTGCAGAAAGAACCATAAAAGAATGCCCTTTTTAAAAAGCGGCAAAAAATATGAACCAATGCCTGACAAACCTGAAGGAAAAAAACGGCCAAAGGCAAAGGACAGGCTCTTTAAGTAGAAGCCCAAATATTGAATACATTTCTGGAGACTGTTATGAGCTAAAAATAGATGGAAAAACCACCCACAAGTGGCTTGACCTGTGGAAAAAGTAGAAAAACCACCCTGATACTGGTTAAAGTTTTTTTAGGGTGGTTTTTCTATATGTCTGCATTCGGAATGATACAAGGTTATTCTAATATTTGATTCACTTTATCTATACTCATGTTACAGATGTCAGCAATTTCTTCCGGAGATTTGCCCTGCATGTATAGTTTGAAAACCTGACGGGCCTCCTGAACCCCCATACGTATTCCGGCTTCTTGCCCAGCTTTCAGTCCTCTTTTTTCAGCACTGCTGATCTGGGTATTATAATCCTTCAATGCCTTTTCCCGGGCCTCATATTCCAGCCGTTTCTTTTCATCGGCACTCAAATGGAGCAGTGTATTGTATGCTTCATCAAGATATTCGTTTGTTTTAGCCATAGTTTGAAACTCCTCTCTGCTTTCACCACTGAAAAACTTCATCCATGCAAGAACATCCTCACTGGTCTTAACTTCCGGGGGCAGCTTTTTCAACTCCAGTATCTGAAGCTCCATTTTATCGGAATACAGATTATAGGTGCTGTCGTCCCGGAAATGGATCCTGCGGTAACACTCTTTGTCGTTCGGAAAATGGATAAAATCTAAAATACTTACATGGATACATTTCTGCAGGTTTTCATAGGATTCGCCTTTGCGGATCTGACTGTCAAACATCTTACTGAGGTAGAACATGGCGCGTTCGTCCCAGTATTCAAAGTATTTGACCTGCATTTCCATATTCATCTGCGTCCCGTTCTTAAGCAGTACACGTACATCCATGATTCCCAGCTTATCATCAGCCGAGTCTCTCGGTAGCAGCGTGGGCAGAAGAACCGTATCTTCGACTTCGTCCGGGGGCAGGTTCAGCAAAGCTGAAATGAAGCCCTTCCTGACTTTGGGGTTCTGCATCAGTTCCTTGAAACAAAAGTCCACAGTGGGTAACATAATAAAGTTGTTTTTGCTCATAAATTGAAATCTCCTTTCCTGTGCAGAAAACGAAAGGTACACATGTAAGGAGTTCTTCTGATTTACTATTATCATATCACGAAATACAGATATGTAAAAGACAGGAATACCTTCAATATGTAGTGCCCGGAGTTGTTTTCTGCGGTTCTAATAAGTGATTAATTGGGTAAACCGGCGAACTGCCGATTGAAAAATGAAAGGTGAATACCTTTCGAAGTTTCTGACGAGAGTATATCACGAGATAAGGGAAAGGGCAATTAGGCAATTTGACGAAATTTATGCCGCAATATTGCTCTGCGGCTATGACGCATGGCGTTC
>NZ_QUGN01000006.1:219921-252156 GCF_003479085.1 Clostridium sp. AF19-22AC
AGATATGTAAAAGACAGGAATACCTTCAATATGTAGTGCCCGGAGTTGTTTTCTGCGGTTCTAATAAGTGATTAATTGGGTAAACCGGCGAACTGCCGATTGAAAAATGAAAGGTGAATACCTTTCGAAGTTTCTGACGAGAGTATATCACGAGATAAGGGAAAGGGCAATTAGGCAATTTGACGAAATTTATGCCGCAATATTGCTCTGCGGCTATGACGCATGGCGTTCCCTTGTACGGGAAAATAAACAAAAAAATGGGACAGGTTCTATAGACTTTTGGACTTTTTGGCGATATAATGAAAGCACATGTGAAAAAATAAACTTTTACAATGTAATTTTAAGGAGGAACAACAAATGGCAAGAAAAATGAAGACCATGGATGGTAACCAGGCAGCAGCTCACGTTTCATATGCGTATACAGAAGTTGCAGCAATTTACCCGATTACACCATCATCAGTTATGCCGGAACATATCGACGAATGGGCTACCGAGGGCAGAGAGAACATTTTCGGACAAACTGTTCAGGTAACAGAGATGCAGTCTGAAGCAGGTGCAGCCGGAGCTGTGCACGGTTCTTTAGCAGCAGGAGCTTTGACAACTACATTTACAGCATCTCAGGGATTACTTTTGATGATTCCGAACTTATATAAAGTAGCAGGTGAACAATTACCAGGAGTATTCAACGTTTCAGCACGTGCCATCGCAAGCCACGCACTGTCAATCTTCGGTGACCACTCAGACGTTTATGCCTGTCGCCAGACAGGGGCTGCTATGCTCTGTGAATCCAGTGTACAGGAAGTTATGGACCTGACAGCAGTTGCTCACTGTGCAGCACTCGAAGGAAAGATTCCTTTCATTAACTTCTTCGATGGATTCAGAACATCTCACGAGATCCAGAAGATTGAGACATGGGATTACGAAGATCTGAAAGACTTAGTAAACATGGACGCTATTGATGAATTCCGTGCACACGCGCTGAATCCTAACCACCCATGCCACAGAGGTTCCGCTCAGAACCCTGATATCTTCTTCCAGGCAAGAGAAGCATGTAACCCATATTACGATGCTCTTCCGGGAATCGTTCAGAATTACATGGACAAGGTTAATGAAAAGATCGGAACAGACTATAAGCTGTTCAACTATTATGGAGCAGAAGATGCAGAGCGCGTAATCGTAGCTATGGGATCTGCATGCGATACAATCGAAGAGACAATCGACTACATGCTTGCAGCAGGCGAGAAAGTCGGCGTTGTAAAGGTTCGCCTGTACAGACCATTCTGTGCAGAAGCACTGATCAATGCAATTCCTGACACTGTTAAGACAATTTCTGTACTTGACAGAACAAAAGAGCCGGGAGCACTCGGAGAGCCATTATACCTTGATGTAGTTGCAGCACTCAAGGGATCAAAATTCGATGCTGTACCTGTATTATCAGGACGTTACGGATTAGGTTCAAAAGATACAACACCAGCTCAGATTGTAGCTGTATTTAATAACACAGAGAAAGCAAAATTCACAATCGGTATCGAAGATGATGTGACACACCTGTCTCTGGATGCAGGCGCTCCGCTTGTTACAACTCCTGAAGGAACAATCAACTGTAAGTTCTGGGGACTTGGAGCAGACGGTACTGTCGGAGCTAATAAGAACTCCATCAAGATCATTGGTGATAATACAGATATGTACGCTCAGGCTTACTTTGACTATGATTCAAAGAAATCCGGCGGTGTTACAATGTCTCACTTACGTTTTGGTAAGAAACCGATCAAATCAACATACCTGATTAAGCAGGCTAACTTTGTAGCATGCCACAATCCGTCTTATATTGACAAATACAACATGGTTCAGGAACTGGTTGACGGAGGAACATTCCTTCTGAACTGCCCTTGGGACATGGAAGGTCTGGAGAAGCACTTACCGGGACAGGTAAAAGCATATATTGCCAGCCACAACATTAAATTCTACACAATCGACGGTATCAAGATTGGTAAAGAAATCGGACTTGGCGGACGTATCAATACAGTCCTTCAGTCAGCATTCTTCAAACTTGCAGCTATCATTCCGGAAGAAGAAGCGATCGACCTGATGAAGAAAGCAGCTAAGGCTACTTATGGAAGAAAAGGTGACAAGATTGTACAGATGAACTATGATGCAATCGATGCAGGTGCTAAGCAGGTTGTAGAAGTAGCTGTACCGGAGAACTGGAAAGATGCAGCAGATCAGGGACTGACAACACCTCACGTTGATGAGAACGGAAAGAAAGATGTTGTTGACTTTGTTAAGAATATCCAGGCTAAGGTAAATGCTCAGGAAGGTAACTCACTTCCGGTATCAGCATTCAAGGATTATGTAGATGGTTCTACACCGTCAGGTTCTTCAGCATATGAGAAACGTGGTATTGCAGTTGACATCCCGATGTGGAAGCCAGAGAACTGTATCCAGTGTAACCGCTGTGCATATGTATGCCCACATGCAGTTATCCGTCCGGTTGCCCTGACAGAAGAAGACATGGCTAAGGCTCCGGAAGGACTTGCAACACTCGACATGACAGGTATGCCGGGAATGAAGTTTGCAATCACTGTATCTGCTTATGACTGTACAGGATGTGGTTCATGTGCTAACGTATGCCCGGGCAAGAAGGGTGAAAAAGCACTCGTTATGGAGAACATGGAAGCAAACGCAGGTGTTCAGGAATACTTCGACTTTGGTACAGAGATTCCTGTAAAACCAGAAGTTGTTACTAAGTTCAAAGAGACAACAGTAAAGGGAAGCCAGTTCAAACAGCCTCTGCTTGAATTCTCAGGAGCATGTGCTGGATGTGGCGAGACACCTTATGCTAAATTAATCACACAGTTATTCGGTGACAGAATGTATATTGCAAATGCAACAGGATGCTCCTCTATCTGGGGTAACTCTTCACCGTCTACACCATATACAGTAACACCAGAGGGCAAAGGACCGGCATGGTGCAACTCTCTGTTCGAAGATAATGCTGAGTTCGGATATGGTATGCTGCTTGCCCAGAACACAATCAGAGACAGACTGAAAGGCAAAGTAGAAGTTCTTGCAGAGAACGCAGAAAATGCTGATGTAAAGGCTGCTGCTCAGGAATACCTTGATACATTTGGAAGCGGGGCAACAAACGGAACAGCTACAGATAAACTGGTAGCAGCTCTGGAAGCTTGCGGATGCGATTCAGCAGATAAGGCTGAATTACTGAAAGGAAAAGATTTCCTTGCTAAGAAGTCACAGTGGATCTTCGGCGGTGACGGATGGGCTTATGATATCGGATTCGGCGGTGTTGACCACGTATTAGCAAGCGGAAAAGACATCAACATCATGGTATTCGATACAGAAGTTTACTCCAACACAGGCGGACAGTCCTCTAAGGCTACAAAGACAGGTGCAACAGCACAGTTCGCCGCAGGCGGAAAAGAAACAAAGAAGAAAGACCTTGCCGGAATCGCAATGAGCTACGGTTATGTATACGTAGCACAGATTGCTATGGGTGCTGATTTCAATCAGACAGTAAAAGCAATCGCAGAGGCAGAGGCTTATCCGGGACCATCACTCATCATCGCTTACGCTCCATGTATCAACCACGGAATCAAGAAGGGTATGAGCAAAGCTCAGACAGAAGAGCAGTTAGCAGTAGAGTGCGGATACTGGAACAACTTCAGATTCAATCCTGCAGCAGAAGGCGCTAAGTTCACACTGGACAGCAAAGAGCCAAAACAGGAAGAATATCAGGCATTCCTTGACGGAGAGGTTCGTTACAATGCCCTGAAGAGAGCTAATCCGGAAAAAGCTGAGAAACTCTTTGCACAGAATGAGAAGGAAGCTATGGAAAGATATTCTTACCTGAAGAAACTCGTTACTCTTTACGGAGAAGAATAAGAAGCATGATTGCTTTTTATCCGAGAACTGAGTAAAGGATTCAAAGGTATCAATCAAAGGACCTTACTGATTTTCACGTCAGTAAGGTCCTTTTTTGATTGTGTCTGCTGCGAGAGAAATTGGTTTATGCAATATGACGAATAAAAAAGTGTGCTATATTTATGTGTGAGTTAAAAAATGACAAAAACAGAATGAAAACATACATGGAGAATGTGCATAATTACTGATAAGATCTTGTTATAAAAGATTGGGAGGTCAAAAACATGAAAAAACGTATCGTAGCAATGCTGCTGAGCGGAGCATTGGCAGTCTGTACACTGGCGGGATGTGGCTCAGGTTCTGATTCTGACAGCAAGGATGATTCCTCTGACAGCGGCAAAGGCGGCACTACATTGTCGATTCTGGCAAGCCAGGACTGGATATATGATGCCGAGATGGAGCTGGGTGAAAAGTTTGAGGAAGAAACAGGAATCAAGGTGGATTATCAGATCGTACCGTCTGACCAGTATTACAACCTGCTGATGACTAAATTAAACAGCGGGGAGGGCCCGGACATTTTCTGTGGACAGTCAGGAAGCTATGACCTGGTTTCGCAGTATAGTATCGAAGATAATGCGATCGCCCTGACGGACGAGCCGTGGACATCTTACTATAATGAGTTTGCAGCAGAGCAGACTTCTGTTGACGGGACCCTTTACGGGGCAACGTATTTCGATACAACAACAGACTATTACATGGTTTATAACAAGAAGATTTTTGAGGAAAATGGTGTAAAAGTACCATCGACCTTTGCAGAATTTGAAAAGGTATGTCAGACATTGCTTGACAAGGGTGTGACACCAGTATATGAACCGGTAGCCGATGGCTGGCACCATGTTATGTGGTTCTGTGAAATCGGTGGGAAATATGAGGAGCTTGTTTCTGGTATTGTAGACAAGTTAAATAATAACGAGGTGAAATTCGCAGATGTTCCTGAGTTTAAAGAAGCTCTTGACCAATTGAATAAGCTGGCCCAGAATGGATACTTCGGTGACAACTATCTGTCGGACGAATACACAGATACAGCAGCAATGCTCGGAAGCGGCGAATATGCAATGACAATCGGCAAACCAGGTGCGATGATAGAGGCAGCGGAGGCATCCGGTGGTACATACACAGAAGAGGACTTTGATATGTTCCTGATTCCCACGCTGGACAATGATGTTTTAAATGAGCATCCATGCGGACCGTCCAGATTTGTATACTCAGGCTCCAAGCATGCAGACGAGGCAAAACAGTATCTTGAATACATCACAACCAAGGAAAGCATCCAGCACATGATCGACAACGAACCGAAAGTAGAAAACCTCCCGTATGATGCCGGACAGGAACCTGCCTACAGCGAGACAACTAAGGAATTCTTAGAATCATTTGACAAGGCAGGGGTTGTATTCCAGGATTCCATCAAGTACCTCAACCCACAGTGGACAGAACTGGGACAGGATATCGTATCTATGTTTATCGGTGACATGACATCAGACGATGTGCTCAAACAGATTGATACAAGAAGAGCAACACAGGCAGACGCGGCAGGAGACGAAGCCTGGAAGTAAGATTTGAATTCAGGACAGTAATATCCTGGAGATGTAACATTTAGAATTAAAGAAAAGGCTTTCTGCAAAATAGTCGTTTTATGGCTATTTTGCAGAAAGCTTTTCTAATTTCACAGGCAGATGCTGTTGCTATGCACACCATGAGGTTTGGACATCAGCGATGCCGCTGGTCGGACGTCTAGGGTTTTTGTTCCTGTTTCCGGTAGGCCGTCGGGTTCAGCCCGGTCAGTTTCCGGAAGGTTTTGCTGAAATGGAACTGATCAGGATAGCCGACCCGTTCCCCGACTTCGCGTATCGGAAGCCCCGTATCGGTCAGCAGCCGTTTAGCCTCGTGGATTCGTATATCGGTCAGGTATTTCAGCGGCGTGTCCCCTTTGTATCTGTTGAAAAGCTTTGTGAGGTAAGCCGAGGTAAAACCTAAGGAGGCAGAAAAAGAGCTGATATCGATGTCGTCCATATAATGCTCTCTCATATACAGCACCGTGTATTCCACGATTTCTTCAGCATCTTTTCCGACGAGCGCGGGATCTTCCTCAAGTTCGTAGAACTTCTGGAGATGGAGACGTACACGGCCCAGCGTGTTCTCTAAATCCTCCATTGTGACAGGTTTTAGCATATAATCGAAGACTCCCTGTTTGAGGGCTTCACGTGCGTAATCGAAGTCTGCATATCCGGTTAGAATGACTGTCAGGATATGTGGGTACTGCTCATGAATCCTCTTGGCAAGTGTAAGCCCGTCCATGACAGGCATACGTATATCTGTCATGACGAGGTGGATATTCTCCTTTTTCAGGCACTTCAGGGCGTCCTCGCCGTTAGAGGCCTGACAGACAACCTTGAAGCCGGCCTCAAGAGATTCGATATGGCGGGAAAGAGACTGCATCAGCAGCATCTCATCCTCCACAAGCAGTACATTATAATGGTTTAATCTGGTCATTGAACCTTCCTCCTACTTTCACAATAGCTCCCCCCTCCGGGAGGTTTCCAAAATCAAATATAAATGTAATTCCATAAATCAGGTAAAACCTGATAAAGATATTCAGGATACCCATACCGTCCAGCTCCAGACTCGGCAGAAGTCCTTTTTCCAGTATGATATCCATCTGCGACTTCAAGTGGGCAGTAATCTCTTCACCGAAGCCCGGGCCGTTATCTTTTACTTCTACATACCAGCATTCTTTATCCATATGCCCCTGTATAACAATATGCCACGGTGGAGATGTATTGGCTGTGAATTTGACGGCATTTTCTACGAGGAGCTGTATACAGAGTTTTGGAACAGGCAGCTCAAGCATATCGTCTTCCACATCAATTTCATATTTAAGCGAATCTCCGAACCGGAGCTTAATACATTTTAAATACAGGTCGCAGTGTTCCAGTTCTTCTTCAAGCGAGGAAACCTGTTCTTTATTTGAGGAGATATAGCGCAGGATCGATGTAATATCCTGACACATCTGTGCCACTGGCTGTGTTAGTCCCTCTTCTGCCATCGCGGCAATGGTCATGAGGGAATTATACAAAAAGTGCGGGTTCATCTGGGACTGGAGTGCAAGCATCTGTGCCTGTAGTTCCTGTTCTTTTAGTACCATCATTGAATTCGTGGATGCTTTCTGCGAGCGCATCGCTTCATTTAGAGAGTTTCGCAGTTTGTCAATCTCTATTACCCCGGAATCTGCCATCTCAATTTCACGGAACTGGTCCTGAGGGTCGATATGAGAAAGAAAACGATAAATCTTTTTCAGCGGTGCACTTAATCTTCCGGCAAAGATCCGGGCAAAAAAGAGGCACATGAGAAGGACAATCAGAAAAATGAAGATCGTCAGACTCAGAGAACGATAAACAGGAGCAAAAAATTCTGTGCTTTTTATTGTGGTTACCGTTGTAAATCCGCTGTATTCCATATCTGAATAATATACATATTCCTGACACTGTTTTTGGGTGTTGTAGATTTCAGTTTCTTCGGATTCCCTGTAAGTAAAGTATGGAAAGACGTCCTTCTGGCTTTTGTTTAAGGGGAAGATGATGTTTCCCTCGGCATCGTAAATGATGACGTCGATATCGTATGTACTGTCGGGATAGAAAGCGCGTTCAAAAAGGATATCATAGTATTTCATTACCTCTACGAAGCCGGCAGGATTCTGATAATTATCATAATACATACGCAGCAGGGAGAAATAAAACCTGTCTTTGTTTGTTCCCGTACTGGACGACAGCACCTCATTCTGAGATGCAGGAGGGAAATATTTGAAGCCGTGGGAAGCAAAGGCTTTTGCAAACCAGGGCTCCTGGGCCGTTATGGTATGAAGTGTCCCGGTGTAATTCCCGGTTCCGTAACCGCCTTCCGTCAGCCCATAAAGATTTATCTGGCGAATGGATGCATCCACCCCTTTCATTGAAGTTAATGTATTGGCAAGCGTATTCTGTCGCTGGCTCTGTTCATACGGCGTGGCATCCTCATCGTTCAAATAATCTGAAAAGGTATCCTTAATTAATGTCGAATGTATCGTGTTCATACAGACAGTATCCATCTGGCTGAGCTGGAGGTCAATATCCTCCGCTATTGCCGAGCATGTCCTCTGGATATCGTGCTCCGTATTGGAACGAAGGTTCAGGTACTGCACAACAGAAAACAAAATCGTTGCCAGAACCAATAAAGTCAGCATGATGAGCAAAAAATAGGAAGAAAGAATCTTCTGTATGCTTCTTGGTTTACGCTTCATAACAATCCTCCCCGGCAAGCTTCCTTATTATATAAGAAAAACTGTCTTTTAATGGTTCAATTAGTATAGCACATTGTACAGGAATATGCATCGGGTGGTTAAAAAAACACATAAAATAGCTCAATGTATGCATGTGATTACGTTCTGGATTTGTATAAAATAAATAAAAAGGAAAAGAACGGAGGAGAATTTCAGTGAAAAAATCAAAGTTATACCCCTGGTACTTTGCGGCAGGCGCAATTCTGATCTATACGGCGCTCTGTGTAATACCCGGAATCATTGGTATCGGATACTCATTTACAGACTGGTCTGCATATTCCAAAGAGGTGCATTTTGTAGGTCTTGAAAATTTCAGAAAGGTATTCAGCGCAGACACAAATTATTTCAAATACATAACGAACACACTTTTATTTACGGTGGTGACGACGGTTGCGAAAACAGGGCTCGGGTTATTATTTGCACTCGCGCTCAGCAAGAACATCAAACTGAAGAATTTCCACAGAGGCGTGATGTACATGCCTTCAGTATTATCCATCCTCATTATCGGCCTTGTGTTTACTTCCATTTTAAACCCGAAGATGGGAATCCTGAACGAAGGTCTTAGGGCGATCGGTCTGGACAGTCTGGCACAGCAGTGGCTGACTAATCCGAAGATTGCTTTCTGGTCCGTTATGGCGGTCGATATCTGGAGGGGCACGGGTTACATTATGACTATGCTGATCGTTGGAATACTGGCGATCCCGCAGGATTACTACGAGGCGGCCAGCATAGACGGGGCAAACGGCTGGAATAAATTTGTACATATTACACTGCCGATGCTCAGGCAGACAATGGCGGTTACGATTGTTTTGAACGTCCTGTATGGCCTGAAAGTATTTGATATGGTATATGCACTGACGAATGGAGGCCCGGGACATACGACAGAGGTTATGTACACCGCGGTATTCAAACAGTTTTCACAGGGACTTTACGCGGAAGGTACAACGATCAGTTCCATTATGTTCGTGTTCATGATAGTTGTTGGATTCTTTATGATTAAAATCCTGACGAAAGACGAGGTGGAGGAATAATGAATAGTCAAACAAAGAAGAAAGCTGTTAATATATTAAAAAACATTCTGGCCTGGGTCATATCACTGATCATGCTGATACCTCTGGCACTGATTGTGGTCAATGCATTCAAAGGTGATTCAGAAGCGATGTCCCTTACGCTTTCGCTCCCGAAAACATGGGTTTTTAGTAATTTTACTACAGTAATTGAAAAAGGGAAATTAGTCAGGAGCTTCCTGAACAGTTTCCTTTATGCAGGCAGTGCAACTGTGATTGCCGTGGTGCTGGGCGCGATGGCAGCCTATGTCTTTTCCAGAAGGCGTGACAGGGTGAACAATAGCGTTTATATGTATATGGTGCTCGGAATCGTTATTCCGATCAATTATGTTGCTTTGATGAAGGTAATGCAGGTGACACAGCTCAATAACAGCGTGCCGGGAATCATCCTGCTCTATGTGGCAACACAGCTCCCATTCACAGTATTTTTGATCTATGGGTTTGTATCCAAAGTACCTGTGGATCTGGATGAAGCAGCAGTGATTGACGGCTGTGGTCCATTCAGGCTGTTTTTTAACATCATCCTTCCGATGCTGAAATCCAGCATCGTAACAGCGGCGGTACTCTGTTTCCTGAATACATGGAATGAATTTGTCATGCCTTTGTATTTCCTGAATTCCTCCGAAAAATGGCCGATGACGCTTGCTGTTTATAACTTCTTCGGACAGTACAGTAAGAGCTGGAACTTAATCTGTGCAGATATCCTCCTTACGTGTCTGCCGGTTATCATTATGTATCTTGTCTGCCAGAAATATATCGTCGGCGGACAGACGGCAGGAGCGGTCAAAGGTTAACTTGTGCTTAAAGAGCCCCCGGCGTGTCCGGGGAAGAGAGGAAAAGGAGATCGAATCGATGAAAGTATTATCATGTACAGCCAGTCAGGATCACAGGTCGGCAGAGCTTATGACCGATCAGGGAAAACTGGTAGTTTACGGGATAACAGAGAATATCATCCGATGTGTCTATACAAAAAGAGAAGAGGTGCTTTCTCTGTCACCGGTTGGGATAGAAAGAGCCACAGAAGCCGGGATTCGTATAGAAGAGAAGGAAGACTGCTATATCCTGGCTACGTCCGGTGTTAGTATCAGAATAGAGAAAAGAACCGGGAGGTTTATCTGGAGTGACAGGAAAAGCGGGAAAATCCTGTTGAAGGAGGACAGCAAAGAACTGGCTGAGAACCCTCTTATGGTCTATTCCACAGGTGGAGAAAAGCCGGTGATCCGCCGGGTGGTGACGGTGGATGGAGAACGGAATTTCGTAGAGAATTTAAAACCGGAAGAAGACCACATGGCTTACAGGGGAAAACTGTATTTTGACTGGGCCCCGGACGAGCAGATACACGGGCTCGGACAGGGAGAGGAGGGGATCTACAATTACCGCGGCAATGTGCAGTACCTCTACCAGCACAACATGAGGATCCCGATTCCGTTTCTTTTGTCAGACCGGAAATATGGAATAATGGCGGACTGCGGAAGCCTTATGACCTTCAATGATGACAGCAGGGGATCTTACCTCTATCTGGACATGGTTGAGCAGCTGGATTATTATTTCATTGCCGGGGAATCTGTGGATGAGATCATCGCGGGTTACCGGAAGCTTACCGGGAAAGCGGTCATGCTGCCGAAGTGGGCATACGGATATGTGCAGTCTAAAGAAGCATACCGCACGCAGGCGGAAATGATCGGAATTGCCGAAGAATACCGGAAACGCAGGATTGGACTGGACTGTGTGGTGCAGGACTGGAATACATGGGAAGACGGTAAATGGGGCAATAAGAAGGTAGATAAGAGCCGCTATCCTGACCTTAAGAAAATGAATCAGGCATTACATGATATGCATGTACATACAATGGTGTCGGTTTGGCCGAATATGAATTCCGGCACGGAAAACTGCGATGAGATGGAAGCACATGGATTTCTGCTGAATGACTATGCAACCTATGACGCATACGATGAGGAAGCGAGGAAACTGTACTGGAAACAGGCGGAGGAAGAGCTGTTTTCAGGGGGATTCGACTCCTGGTGGTGTGACTCCACGGAGCCGTTTTCAGGGCCGGACTGGAACGGAGCCTGCTTAAGAGAACCGTGGGAGAGATTTCAGATGGTCGGAAACGAGCATAAAAAATTCCTGCGTGCCGACAGGGCCAACCTCTATGCAGCGGCCCACGCAAAGGGAATTTACGAAAATCAGAGGAAAAGCGCCCCAGGAAAACGCGTCCTGAACCTGACACGGTCCGGATATGCAGGTTCGCAGAAGTACGGTACCATGCTCTGGTCCGGGGATACCTGTGCGACCTGGAAAAACTTTAAAAAGCAGATCACAGAGGGTCTGAACATGTGTATCAGCGGTATGCCCTACTGGACACTGGATATCGGCGCATTTTTTACAGTCAATGAAAAATGGCAGAACAGAGGCTGCGGATGCAGTCAGGACCCTTCCATGAAATGGTTCTGGCGGGGGGACTATGACGAAGGAGTCAGTGATCTCGGATACCGTGAGCTGTACGTCAGGTGGTTCCAGTACGGTACATTTCTCCCGATGTTCCGTTCTCACGGAACGGATACGCCCAGAGAAATCTGGAATTTCGGAGAAAAGGGGGGAATGTTCTATGATGCTTTGGAAAAAAGTATCCGCTTAAGATATCGCCTGATGCCTTATATCTATTCTATGGCTGGAAAAGTATGTCTGGAAGACTATACGATGATGCGAAGCCTCCTGTTTGACTTCCCGGAGGATAAAACAGCCTCCGCGATGGACAGCCAGTTCATGTTCGGGGAAAGCCTGCTGGTATGTCCGGTCACGGAGCCAATGTACTACGGGGCAGGAAGTCAGAAACTGGATGCAGCCAGAAACTGGAAATGTTATCTTCCGGCAGGAGAAAGTTGGATCGATTTTGAGAGTGGAAGATATTTTGGGGGTGGTCAGTGGATTGACATCCCGGTTACACTGGCATATATTCCAGTATTTGTAAAAGCAGGATCTGTCATTCCAATGGAAGAAAGTCTGGAGTATGCATCAGAGGAAGTGGACACACCGTTTGAAATCAATATTTATCCGGGTAAGGACACTGTTTTTACTTTATATGAGGATGCAGGGGACGATTATAGTTATGAAGAGGGAATCTATAACCGGATTACACTGAATTGGGAGGAGCGGGAGAAAACGCTTACGGTTGGGCCGGCAGAGCATGATTTCCCACAGAGTATCCGCAACAGGAGCTTAAGAATTATTTTGAATAAAAAAGAATCGGGCCGGACGGAACGGGTAGTCGATTATTATGGGGAAGAAATAAAAATATATTTTTAGAAATATATTCAAATCCATCCACAGAGATATGAGCAGGAGGAAAAGAAAATGAAATATAAAAAGAACTGGGAAGAAACTCAGGAAAAATGGAAAAATTACTGGAAGCATCAGAATACCGGGAGACCGCTGATGTGCGTGATTGCAAGAAAACAAGAGATCGAGAAGTATTCCGATGGAAAACCGGCGCAGGGCGGTTGTATGGATGTCATCTGTCAGGGGAAATATTACAATCTGCCGGAAGAATTGAAATGGAAGGATATGGAGGATAAGTATCAGGATGCGGAGCGTATTGTAGCGAGATACCGCCAGTTCTGCGAGACCCACGAGTTCCTTGGGGAGAGTTTCCCGAATCTGGACGTGGATTTCGGCCCCGGTTCCCTTGCCGCCTATCTTGGTTCTGAGATAGGCTTTAAGGAAGATACAGTTTGGTTCGAGTCCTGCATTGATGACTGGGAAGAGGCGCCTGATTTCAAGTTTGATCCCGAGAATAAATGGTTTAAAAAGCATATCGGACTCGTAAAGAAATGCAGGGAACTGGCCGGAGACGATTTTCTTGTTGATATGCCTGACCTGATGGAGAACATTGATGTGCTCGTGTCACTGCGCGGGGCAGAGGACATGCTGTATGACATAATCGATGACCCGGAGATAGTGGAGGAGCGGATTAACCAGATAGGAAAGATATATTATGAATATTATAACCGTTTCCACGAGATTATCAAAGATGAAAATGGAGGAAATGCGTATACCGTATTCCAGATATGGGGCCCGGGGAAGACAGTGAAGCTCCAGTGCGATTTCTCTGCGATGCTGTCACCTGACAATTTTCGGGATTTTATACAGGAATCTCTTCGTGAACAGGCTAAAAAGGCGGACCAGGTTCTGTATCATCTGGACGGACCGGATGCAATCCGCCATCTGGATGCACTGATGGAAATAGAGGAGATCGATGCACTGCAGTGGACCAGCGGGGACGCAGGGCCGGACGGAACGCTGGAAGAATGGGACGTCATCTACGATAAGGTACGTGCCGCAGGCAAATCTCTCTGGATAAAGGTGTATTCCGGCGAGTTTGAAGACTGGATCAGGAATGTAGACCGGATTGTACAAAAATACGGCTCACACAGCCTCTTCCTGCTGTTCCCGGAAATGTCGATGGAGCAGGCAGAAACACTGCTTGAGTACGCGGAAAAGAACTGGAGCGATGTAGAAGGAACGTGGAGTTAATGTAAAGGTGTGCAGACTTCTCAGAAATGAGGGGCCTGCACACCTTTGTCTGTAATGGGATTCAGTCGAACCATTTTTTCTTATGGAAGAACCAGAGTTCGATAACGATGATGAGCAGGCAGACAAGGATCACCACCCCATATCCGGAGGAGGAAGTGAGTTCGGGCATGTTGACGAAATTCATGCCGTACCAGCCGGCAATCAGCGAAAGCGGCATGAAGAATGTTGTCACGATCGTCAGCACCTTCATGATCTGGTTCTGCCGCACATCAATCTGGGACTGGTGCATTTCCCGTAGCTGCATGGAGTACTCTTTGAGCGTTTGGACGTTGGAATACAGTCTGCCGGCACGGTCTGTAAACAGTCCGAATAAGACACTGCTCCTGTCCTGCGCCATATCGGGGAGTGCTTCCTGAAGAGACTCGCCCATATCAGCCAGTTGTTCGTAATAGGAACCGAGCGCTGTCAATTCTTTGCGGATGTGGAGAATCGCCCTGTCGAAATTGTCATCCTCACCATCCAGCAGGCGTTCCTCAAGCCGGGTAAGGTGCTCTTCATAATTCTGCAGGAAAAAGACATCGTCTTTGATTAGGTATTCCATAAGGTCGAATAACAGGCCAAGCGATGACAAAGGCCCTGTGAGTGGCATATCCTCCAGCTGTGAAAGGAGAGGTGCTGCAGTATCTTTGTCGTCTATAAATAAAAGCTCGGAATCTGTCAGAAAGAAGCAGAAGCAGAGCTTTTCAGCAGTCGGGGATTCTTTGCGGGGTACAGCGAATGTACCGGCTGCAGATCCTCCCAGGACGTCTGCTTTACAGCAGTGGATATGGCTGAGGTTCCGCAGCATCACCGGATATTCAGGGGTATCCCGGTAATGCTGCGTATATTCTTCGGAGGTCAGTATTTTCACGGAGATGCCTTCACTGTCTGTGTGCATATTACCTGAAAGTCTGGTTAGTTTCATGTTCAAAGTATATTGAATCATATGTGCGTGACTCCTTTCAGAGTTTTCTTTCATTGTACCATCTGCCGGATATGAAGTCTATAATCTTCTCTCCATGATACGCGGGTGATTGACAGCAGGATTCTCTGGTGGTATTATTGTATTAGTTGAATAATACAATAATAGGAGGAGCGTCATGACAGAATCTATTTTTATTGCATTGATTGTATTGGGTGTCATAGTGGTGTGTTTTGTGATCTCATATATAGACAATATGTGGCGGATATACAAGATAAAGAGACGGCTTGAGTATAATTACGGACGTTGGAGGGAGGTGGATTATTCGGATGCGGTACTGTCTGTGATTGGTGAATATACTGCGGCTAAGGACTCTATGATTGATGATATCACGTGGAATGACCTGGATATGGATGCGCTTTTTATGTCCATCGACCATACATGGTCTTTTGCAGGGGAGGACTACCTGTATTACCTCCTGCATGTTCCGAAGGTGATGCCCGAAGAATGGGAAGAGCAGGAGGAAATGATTACATATTATCAGGAGCATGAAAAAGAGCGTATAGAGATGCAGATGGAGTTTGCCCGGATTGGGAAAAACCACGCATCCTCTGTTTACAGCTACATCATGGACTGTATACGCTTCAATACGAAGGTTCCGCCGGTTCATTATTTTTCATTTGTATTCTTTATATTTTCAGTGGTGATTACTGTGATATCACCGTCCGAGGGACTGGGACTTCTGATTCTGGCGATGGTGGTAAATGTGCTTCTCTACTTCTATAAAAGGAAGGAACTGGAAGGTTCCATGCAGGCGCTCCAATACTTTAAAAAGCTGATGGAGGGGGCAAAGTCACTCACAAAGAAGAAGCTGATCTGTAATCCGAAATACCATTCCAGAGTGGAAAAGGACTACAGGCATCTGAAAAAACTGATGGGGGCGAGCGCTTACTTAGGTCCTGCAAACTGGGACAGCCCGTCGATTGCAGAGATGTTTCTGGATTACATCCGGCTTGTTACGCATATCGACTGCATTTTCTTCTACCACTGCATGAGCCGCTTAGGCAGGAATATTGATATTGTGGAAAACATGTTCACCACAATGGGGTTCCTTGAAAGTATGCTGGCTGTAGGTTCCCTGCGGGAGGCGCTGCCGGTCTGGTGCAGGCCTGAATTTACAGATGAGAAGATGCTTCGAATAATTGATGCCTATCACCCGGGGCTGAAAGAACCCGTACCGAATTCTGTGAGTGTGAAGGACGGGATTCTGATTACCGGTTCCAATGCGTCCGGTAAATCCACATTCCTGAAAACGATAGCAATGAATGTCATACTGGCCCAGAGCCTGCATACGTGCCCGGCAAAGGCTTACTGTGGAAAATGGTTCCATGTATTTTCATCTATGGCGCTCAAAGACAGCCTGTATAAAGGGGAAAGCTATTACATTGCGGAGATCAGGGCGCTGAAGCGTGTTATGGAGCCGGTGGAAGAAGAGGCAGTGATCTGTTTCGTAGACGAGGTGCTCAGGGGAACGAATACAGTGGAGCGCATCGCCGCTTCCACACAAGTACTGAAGGAGTTCCAGAAAAAAGGAATCCTGTGTTTTGCGGCCACCCATGATATTGAACTGACCTATCTGCTGGAAGAACAATATGATAATTACCATTTTCAGGAACAGGTGGCTGATGGTGAGATTATATTTGATTATCTCATTTATGACGGCAGGGCAACTTCCCGTAATGCGATACAGCTGCTGGAGATATTGGGATATGAGCCGGAGATCATTAACGGGGCAAAAGCGATGGTGGAGCAGTTTTTGAGCACAGGAAAATGGAACTGACAGAGAAGGATAACAGTTTTCGGACGGGGAAGCTGTTATCCTTTTTGTATTTTATTTTATACCGGAAAATCATAGATAAATTAAATGTATTCTGATGAAAATGACCGGCGGTTATGATATTATGTGAGTAGCTGTAATAACGGGAGGGGCACGGAAATATTTTTTGCGGCAGCTCCTGAAGAAGAAAGAATAAGGAGGGGAATCGTGCAGAGTTTCTATCAGATTGTGGAAGGAAATCCAATGATCGCAGCGGTAAAAGATATGGATGGCCTTGAAAAAAGCTGTGCGGCCGAAGAGATTCAGGTGATCTTCGTATTATTTGGGGATATCTGTACCATCCGGCAGATTGTAGAGAGGATTAAAGAGGCAGGGAAGACGGCACTCGTACACATCGACCTGATTACGGGACTTAGTTCCAAGGAGGTTACCGTAGATTTTATGAAAGAGAACACCCGGGCAGACGGCATTATTACTACGAAGCAGCCGCTGGCACACAGGGCAAAGGAACTGGGGATGTACGCGGTTCTGCGGTTTTTTGTGATAGATTCTATGGCGCTGAAAAGTATTGAAAGTCTGGACAGGCAGAAGGGCGGCAGACCGGACTTTATCGAGGTGCTTCCGGGAGTGATGCCGAAGGTCATCAGGAAGATCTGCGGGCTCAGCCGTATACCCGTCATTGCGGGCGGCCTCATTGCGGATAAAGAGGATGTGATGGGGGCGCTGGATGCCGGGGCGGTTGCTGTGTCCACAACAAAACAGGAAGTCTGGATGCTGTAGGAGCCGCCTGTTTTATGTGATTAATCAGGGAAATGAATCGTTAAAACTTATTATACAAAAGGGAGGCAGTAATATGTCAAAGTATGTAATGGCGCTGGATTCGGGGACAACCAGCAACAGGTGTATCCTATTTAACGAGAAGGGTGAAATGTGCAGTATGGCACAGAAGGAATTCACGCAGTACTTCCCGAAGCCGGGCTGGGTGGAGCACAATGCAGAGGAAATCTGGTCAAGCCAGCTGGAGGTAGCACAGCAGGCGATGGCAAATATCAACGCAACGGCGGCAGATATTGCGGCGATCGGTATTACGAACCAGAGGGAGACGACAATTGTATGGGATAAGGAGTCAGGGGAGCCGGTCTATCAGGCCATTGTGTGGCAGTGCAGGAGGACGTCGGAATATTGTGACAGCCTGAAAGAGAAGGGGCTGACAGATAAGTTCCGGGAAAAGACAGGGCTTGTGATCGATGCGTATTTCTCGGGCACAAAGGTAAAATGGATTCTGGACAATGTAGAAGGTGCGAGAGAAAGGGCTGAGCGCAGCGAGCTTTTGTTCGGTACAGTGGAGACATGGCTGATCTGGAAGCTGACAAAAGGTGCGGTCCATGTGACAGATTATTCCAATGCATCAAGGACGATGCTTTTTAACATCAATACACTCCGGTGGGATGAGGAGATTCTGGCAGAGCTCGGGATACCTGCGTCTATGCTGCCTGAGGCAAAGCCATCCAGCTGTGTATACGGTGAGGCAGATGCCGGGTTCTTTGGGGCGCCAATCCCGATTGCCGGCGCAGCGGGAGACCAGCAGGCGGCGCTCTTTGGACAGACCTGTTTTAAAGAGGGCGAGGCGAAGAATACATATGGGACAGGATGCTTCCTGCTTATGAATACAGGAGAGAAACCCGTATTTTCCAAGAACGGGCTTGTAACGACGATCGCGTGGGGGATAGACGGGAAAGTCACTTATGCGCTGGAAGGCTCTATCTTCGTAGCAGGAGCGGCAATCCAGTGGCTGCGGGATGAAATGCAGCTGATCGATTCTTCACAGGTATCGGAATATATGGCACAGAAGGTCGAGGACACGAACGGATGCTATGTTGTGCCCGCGTTTACAGGCCTTGGGGCACCGCACTGGGACCAGTATGCGAGAGGGACGATCGTAGGCCTTACCCGTGGTGTGAATAAGTATCATGTCATCAGGGCGACGCTGGAATCACTGGCATATCAGGTGAATGACGTCCTGCAGGCGATGGAGGCGGATTCCGGAATCACGCTTTCTGCACTGAAGGTAGACGGCGGGGCCAGTGCCAATAACTTCCTGATGCAGACGCAGGCGAACTTAAGCGATGCACCGGTGAAACGTCCCCAGTGTGTCGAGACAACGGCGATGGGGGCGGCCTATCTTGCCGGGATTGCCGTCGGGTACTGGAAAAATAAAGAAGAGGTGCTTACCAACTGGGCGATCGACCGGGTATTCGAGCCGGATATCGATCCCGATGTGCGTAAAAAGATGCTGCGCGGCTGGAATAAGGCGGTACGGTATTCTTATGAATGGGCAAAGGAAGATTAGGCCGGAATGATAACAAAGCCGGAAAGGGAGGAATATGAGCAGGATAAAAAATGAACCTAAGATTAAAAATGGTGTGATAACAGCTGTCCGTGAACAGCTGGAACATCGGGCGCTATGGCTTTATTTACTGTGTGATGAGGCGGGAAAACGTGGTCTGGACTGGAAAGACTTTGGAAGTGCAGCCATCAAAAGATGCGGACTGAGCCAAGGGGCCGGGTTAGTGAAAAAGGGCAGGACAAAGGATTTTACCGGACTTCGTAAGACATTGTTTACGAAACCCGCCCAACTCGTATTTGAAATGAAGATCAGGAGAAGTACGCCCCAGGTACTGGCTATTGATTTTCATTATTGTCCGCTTGTTAAGGCGTGGCAGAAGGCAGGCTGCTCTGATGAGGAGATTGCGACGCTTTGTGATATTGCAATGTGCGGGGATCATGGGATCGGCGAGGCTTATGGTGGGGAACTGAAGCTGCTGAAGAGTATCGCAAAAGGGGATGAGGTATGCCGTCTGTATTATCATAAATGATGCAGAGGACAGGCACAGTCTTAAAATATCTTTTATCTTGTTTTCTGCATTATGGAAATAAAGAAAGATTAGAGAAAAAGTGTGCAGACAGCTTTCAGGCGGCCTGCACACTTTTTGGGTTATATGTAACTTTTCACATGGATAATCTGTATAAGCGCATTTATTTCAGGATATTCTGGTTCAGCAGTCTCATTCTTTGCTCAACAACTTCGCAGATTGCTTCTTTGCCTGCCTGGAAGGTGCTGTTTACATTATATCTGAAATCCTCTGCCTGCTGTACTTCTGCGATTCTCTTTGCAGCAGCGGTTACGAGGTCTGTTGCGATATTGATCTTAGCGATTCCGTGGTTTACAGCTTCTGCAATCTTGTCCTGAGGTGTGCCGCTTCCACCGTGCATAACTAACGGAATGGAAACTTTCTGCTCGATCTCAATCAGTCTCGGAATATTGATTTCTGGTTTGAAAGACTTCGGATAAGCGCCGTGCATGGTTCCGATAGAAACAGCCAGTGCGTCGATGCCGGTCTGCTCTGCGAAATAAGCAGCTTCTTCCGGATCTGTCTGGAAAGATTCCTCTACCGTTACATCCTCATCACCTTCATTACCGGGAAGACGTCCCAGTTCTGCCTCTACACTGACGCCGGCAGCGTGAGCCACTTTTACAACCTCTTTTGTAAGGCGGATGTTCTCTTCGATAGGGAAGCGGGATGCATCAATCATAACAGAAGAATATCCGGCAACGATTGCCTGTACGATTGCATCGTAGGAGCGGAAGTGGTCTGCATGCAGGGCAATCGGCACATCCACAGTCTTTGCAACGCTTTCTGCGATGCGGGCAACATTCTCGAAGCCACCCATAGAAATAGCCTCCCCTTCCCCGATAATATAGATAGCAGGAAGTCCGAGTTTCTGAGCGGTTTCTGCGATTGCTTTGGCAGAATCATAATTCCAGATCATGAATCCTCCAACTGCGCATTTGTTTGCACGTGCGTTTTGTAACATTTGAGTCATTGATACGAGTGCCATAATAATTGCCTCCTTTAAAATAATTATTTTTCTTCACGAGTTGTATTGACAGATGTGTCTCTCGTTGCTATAATTGTATTATCGTTCATATTAACGTTAATGTCAATACCTTTTTTGAAAGTGAGGTAAAAAAATAGTGACAGAAGAAATGAAACAAATAAAAAAGTACATATTAAACAAAAAACATGCAAAATTTAGAAAAAATAAAGACTGGGACAAAAGTGGTGAATTAACAGAAAGTCAGGTAAACACGGCACTTGGAAGTCACGAACTGTTGCTGAGGAAGAAGAACCACCTGATCTGGATGCTTGAGCAGGAGCATCCGGCATTCATACCGGGAATGGATCTGGTTTTCATGAGAACGATAGTTGAAAATAGTTGTATCGTTAATACAAACGAGGAAAAAGCACTCAGGAATCAATATTATTTACATGAAAAAGGGCATGTATGTAATATCTCACCTGATTACAGTGAAGTACTTGCAGGGGGCTTTGAAAGCATAGAAAAGAAGATTCAGAAAGCAAAGACAGAGCCCGGCGGTTCTGATAAAGAGGAGTACGCAGATATTCTTTCAGAGATCATCCGCAGCATCTATTCTTTTACAGAAAAGTATGCAGAGGCACTTGAGGAGGACGGACGCAAAGGCAAGGCGGCTTCTTTAAGAAGAAGTGTACATACCGGGGCAGAGAGTTTTCCGGAGGCACTACAGCTTCTGCGCCTCCTGCACTATCTGGCATGGCTGGAAGGGGAATATCATATAGGGCTGGGACGGTTTGACCAGTATTTGTATCCTTACTATAAAGAAGATTTAGAAAAAGGAAGGCTGACGGATGAAGAAGCGTTTTCCTGCATCGAGGAATTCTTTCTGGCATGCAACATTGACAATGACCTGTATCCGGGGGTCCAGCAGGGGGATAACGGACAGAGCCTGATGCTGGGTGGTGTGGATAAGGATGGAAAGGACTGTTTCAACGAACTGTCAGAGATGTGCCTGCGCGCCAGCAGGGAATTGAAGCTGATCGACCCGAAGATTAATCTAAGGGTGAACCAGGATACCGGGATTAAGCAGTATGAAGAGGCGACCAGACTCACAAAAGCGGGCCTTGGATTCCCACAGTATTCGAATGATGACGTAGTCATTCCCGCATTGACAAGATGGGGATATCAGTTAGAAGATGCACGCAATTACACGGTGGCGGCCTGCTGGGAATTCATTATACCGGGAAAAGGGATGGACATTCCGAATATAGAAGCAGTATCGTTTCCGAAGATTGTGAACCGGTGTGTGGAGAAGTACTTAAAAGAAACAGACAGCTTCGGGGCATTCAAAGAAAAACTTCTTGAGGAACTGAAGGCGGAAGTTGATGATATTACAAAGCGGCTGGAACCGATTTTTATGTACCCGGCACCTTACCTGTCTATGCTGATGTATGGATGCACGGAAGAGCTTAAAGATATTTCGCAGGGATGTGTTTACAATAATTACGGCCTGCACGGCACCGGGATTTCCTGTGCGGCAGATTCCCTGTATGCATTGGAAATGTACTATTTTACTGAAAAGAAAATTACGGCGGAAGAACTGATCGGGGCGGTCAGGGATGATTTTCCGGAAGATCTGCCTTATCTGAAGCTCGTAAGAGATGAGATGCCGCATATGGGGGATGGGAACCCTGCGGTGGATAAATATGGAGTCTGGCTTCTGGACGCATTTGCGGACGAAGTGGCTGGCAGGAAGAATGAAAGAGGCGGCATATACCGTGCAGGAACCGGATCGGCGATGTATTATATCCGCCATGCGGAAGAACTCGGGGCATCACCGGACGGCAGAAGGAAGGGTGAATATTTCCCGGCAAACTTTTCACCGGGACTGTCTGTTAAGACAAAAGGGCCTTTATCTGTGATTAAGTCATTCACTGCACCCAATCTGGAGCGTGTGGCAAACGGCGGGCCTCTGACACTGGAATTCCATGACAGTGTCTTCAGGGGCGAAGAGGGAATTCAGAAGGTGGCATCCCTCGTGCAGATGTTTATAAAAAATAAAGGGCACCAGCTCCAGCTGAATGCAATCAACGCAGAGACACTGAAAGATGCACAGCGCCACCCGGAAAACTACAGGAACCTGATTGTCAGGGTATGGGGATGGAGTGCTTACTTCGTAGAACTGGATAAGGTTTACCAGGATCACCTGATCAGGCGGGCAGAGTATACGGTCTAAATGGAAGGATAGTCTGCCGGAGCCCATACAGGCGGGGCTTATAGGAGGTATTATGGAAACGGGAAGGATATTCGATACAAAGGAATTTGCCGTTTACGATGGAGAGGGAATCCGCGTGACGTATTTCCTGCAGGGATGTCCGCTGAGATGTGAGTGGTGCCATAACCCTGAGGGGCAGCCGGTGGAAGGCGGCAGGACGGTTCGTTCCGTTGAAATCATAGATGAGATCAGGGATTATGCCGTTATGTGGAAAGGATGCACAGGTGGTGTGACTTTTTCGGGAGGCGAGCCGTTGATGCAGGAAGCTTTTCTGGCGGAAATCATGGATGGGATTGGTGATGTCTCAAAAGCGATTGAGACTTCGGCTGCCGTTCGGGGGCAGGTCTTTGAAAATATATGCAGGCGGGCCGACTTTGTGTATGTAGATCTGAAACTGATGGATGAAGAACAGCACAGACGGTATACAGGAATATCCAACAGACTTATTCTGGACAATATCCGGTGGCTGGCAGGAACAGATATTCCATGCACGGTCCGGATCCCCATGATACCGGGGGTGAATGCAACAGAAGAAAATTACAGGCAGACAGCAGAGTTTTTAGCAGGGCTTCCAAGGAAACTTCCAGTGGAACTTTTACCTTACAATACCCTGACAAGGGCGAAATACGATGCAATTCACAAGGAATATAGAATTAGTTTTGATGAAGAGGATGCTGTTTGCGAGGATACACAGATATTTACACGATATGGAATCCCATGTGGGATTTTATAAAATAAAAGAAAAGGAGTGATGGCTATGAAAAATTTTGAATTCCGGAACCCTACGAAAATTATCTTTGGAAAAGGGACGGAGAAGGAAGTCGGGAAAGAATGTGCCCGATATGCAAAGAAGGTACTTTTACATTACGGAGCCGGAAGCGTTATACGAAGCGGCCTTCTGGACAAAGTGAAAAAGTCTCTTGAGGAGGCACAGGTGGAGTATGTGGAACTGGGAGGTGTGAAACCGAACCCGAGGATCAGCCTTGTCAGAGAAGCTATTGAGCTTTGCAAAAAAGAAGAGGTTGGATTCATTCTCGCTGTAGGGGGCGGCAGTGTCATCGATTCCGCAAAGGCAGCTGCAATGGGAATCAAATACGACGGTGATGTGTGGGATTTATATGCTAAAAAAGCAGAACCAGTCGGAGCAGTAGGCGTAGGTGTTGTCCTGACGATACCGGCTGCAGGCAGTGAATCCAGCAACTCATCGGTTCTGTCCAATGAGGAGGAAGGGCTGAAACGTTCCTGCGATTCAGATGATATTTATCCGAAATTCTCTATCCTGAACCCGGAGATTACCTATACAATGCCGAGATACCAGATCGCATGCGGATGTGTGGATATTATGGCACATATCATGGAACGCTATTTTACACAGACACCGAACAATGGAGTATCAGACCGCATGGCCGAGGCACTTTTGAAGAACATGATCCATTTTGCACCGAAAGCTCTGGCAGAGCCGGAGAATTATGATTACCGTGCAGAAATCATGTGGAACGGGACACTTG
Source organism: Clostridium sp. AF19-22AC (assembly GCF_003479085.1). Classification (NCBI taxonomy): domain Bacteria; kingdom Bacillati; phylum Bacillota; class Clostridia; order Eubacteriales; family Clostridiaceae; genus Clostridium; species Clostridium sp. AF19-22AC. The sequence continues at coordinate 244,233 of NZ_QUGN01000006.1, forward strand.
CACATAACAATTTAATCAACTGCGGCAGACAGGCAGACTGGGCAAGCCATCCGATCGAGCATGAGCTGAGCGCGGAGTACGATATGGCTCACGGCGGCGGACTTGCAATCATCTATCCTGCATTTATGAAATATGTATACAGGCAGAGGCTTCCCCAATTTATCCGCTTTGCAACGGAAGTATGGGGCGTTGAGTATGACAGGGATGATGCGGAAGCGGCGGCATACGAAGGGATTGTCAGATTAGAGGCGTTCTTCCGGTCACTGGGACTTCCTACAAGACTTGAGGATGCCGGAATCGAAGCGGACGATGCTAAGTTACATTTCCTGGCTAAGCGCTGTGACAGAAATGAACTTGGAAAGGTCGGACATTTTGTAGAACTGGAAACAGAGGATGTAGAAGCTATTTATCATTTAGCAAAAAAGGAGGGCTAAGATATGCCAGAGTCAGTAGTAAAGATCGGATACGCAGCTACAAGGAGAGGCTGTTTTAATCACCCGGAGGGACATGAATTCCGCGAGAAAATCAAAGAAATGGTTTCCGGATGGGGGGCAGAACTGGTTGACATTGACGGTATTAATGACGAAGGACTTCTCGTAGAGCCGTCAGATGTGGCAAAAGCGGTAAAAGTTTTCAAGGATGCAGAGGTAGACGGACTCTTCATTGCAAACTGCAATTTCGGTGAGGAATCTGTTGCCGCTATGGTGGCAAAGGAAGTGAATAAACCTATCCTGCTTTGGGGACCGAGGGACAACACACCTGTACCTGATGAGGACCGCTACAGAGATACACAGTGCGGGCTGTTCGCGATTGGCAAGGCACTGCGCCGGTACAATCTGCCATTTACCTACATTCCGAATGTGGCACTGGAAGATCCGGTCTTTGAAAAAGGATACAAATCATTCGTGGCAGTCTGCTCCATCGTCAAGAATTTTAAGAAAACAAGAGTCCTGCAGATCAGTACCCGCCCACAGCCTTTCTGGAGCGTTATCTGTAATGAAGGCGAGCTGGTTGAGAAGTTCGGAATCGAGGTATTCCCGGTTACGATCCAGGATGTCAAGGATATGACAGAGGAACTGGAGAAAACAGACAGTCCGCTTGTAAAAGAAGCGAGGGCGCGTTTTGAAAACAGTCTCTGCCTCAAAGGGATCTCAGAAGAACAGCTTATGAACAGCGTCCGCCTCTATGTGGCTGTAAAAGAACTGTGCAGGATCAATGACTGCAATTCTGTAGCAATCCACTGCTGGGGACCGCTTCAGAAGGCAGTAAAATCAGCTACATGTACAGTGAACAGCCTTCTGACGGAAGAAGGAATCCCTGTTGCATGTGAGACAGATATACATGGCGCGATTACATCCATTATTCTGCAGTCAGCAGTATTCTGCACGAGATCCATATTCTTTGCAGACCTGACGATCCGCCATCCGGAAAATGACAATGCAGAGCTTTTATGGCACTGCGGAAACTTCCCGCCGTCACTGGCAAGGGAAGGGGCAGAGCACAAGGTAGAGCTTCTCTGTCAGGATCTGGGACCGATGCCGACACAGAACCACTGGGAGATTGAACACGGAGATATTACTGTATGCCGTTTCGATGGAGATCATGGCGAATACCAGCTGCTGATCGGTGAAGGCAAAGGCGTGGATGGACCGAAGACACGCGGTACATACAGCTGGTTCGAAGTCAATGACTGGCCGATGTGGGAAGAGCACCTTGTAAAGGGCCCTTATATCCACCACTGTGCGGGAGTACACGGCAAAGTAGCACATATCCTGTATGAAGCATGTAAATATATCGGCATAAAGGCTGATCCGGTCTCACCGACAAAGGAAGAGATTGAAGCATACTGGAGAAGCGTATAAAGCGGAGGAATGTATATGGACGTTGTAGGAGTAGGATACCCGGTGCAGGATATGCTTGTCCGGATTGAGCAGATACCAAAGGCACGTGTCCATGTCTTGTCCAAGATCCTTTCTTCCAGCTGGCAGGGGGGCGGCATGGTCTCTACAGGACTGGCCGCAGCTTCCGTGCTGGGGGCCAGGGCAGGGATTATCGGAGTAGTGGGAGGCGATCTTTATGGGAAAGCCTGTATCAATGACTTCAAGATGAACGGAGTGGATACGAGTCATTTATACGTAGATGAAGAAGGAACGACCAACTACACCATTGTTTTGACCGAGACATACACGAAAGAGCGCTGTTTCGTCGCGAATGACGGGAGTAAGAGGAATCTGAAGGCTGAAGAGCTGGATGAGGCATATATAAGCCAGGCAAAATATCTGCTTGTGACAGAAATGGATGAAATCAGTATTAAGGCTGCCATCATAGCCAGAGCGAATGGCGTGAAAGTTGTCATTGATGCTGACCTTTATGAAAAAAGAACAATGGATAACATAGAACTGATTGATGTATTCATTTGTTCCGAAGAATTTTATCAGGGCATGTTCGAGGATGAGGATTATATAGGGCACTGCAGGGAAATACAGGCAATGGGGCCGGAAGTGGCACTCGTAACGCTGGGCGACAAAGGATGCAGGGGCGTATATAAGGATACCGTCATCGACCAGAAGGCATTTACAGAGATAGACGTTGTGGATACGAATGGGGCAGGTGATGTATTCCACGGAGCATTCATATATGGAATGCTTCAGGGCTGGGAACCGGAGTATATCGCAAGGTTTGCATCTGCTGTTTCTGCGATCAAATGTACAAGGCAGGGAGGACGTGCAGGAATCCCGGATGCAGAAACGACCAGAAAGTTTCTGGAGACAGGCGTGATCGACTATACCGAAATTGATAAAAGGGTAGATATTTATAAAAAAGGCTTATTTTAACTCTCTTGTTTTGCAAATTTGAACGTTAATATATATAATAGAAGAAAAAAAAGAGAGGAAGCATCCATAATGAATAAAAGAAAAGTAACATTGAAAGATATCGCAGAAAAAACAGGGTTTTCAATCAATACAGTATCGTTGGCAATGAAGGGACAGAGAGTGAGTGAGGATACGAGGAAACTGATTGTGGAGACAGCAGAGGAGATGGGATATATCGGAAATGCCCTTGCAAGTTCCATGCGCTCCGGCCTGACGGGCACGATTGCCATCATAGTCGGAGATATTGCCAACCCGTATTTTGCGTCAATCATTAAGGGTGCTGTGAACTTATTAAGCGCACAGCAGTACAGTGCAATCATTTACAATACAGAGGAGCGGGAAGACTATGAGAAGAATAGTATCCTTTCCGCGCTCAGACAGAATGTAGACGGAATCTTGTATTGTCCGGTAGTAAAGGATGGACCGAATACAGAGCTGCTGGCAAAATCTAATATTCCGTTTGTGATTTTTGGAGGTATCAGTCAGAACCCGGAAATTAATACGGTGGGACTGGATGATGAGAAAGGCGGATATATTGCAACACAGTACCTTCTGGAAAGAGGGCACAGAGACATTGTGTTTTTAAACGGACCTGATTTTGCACACAGCAGCAAAGAACGTCTGAGTGGGTATAAACAGGCTTTACTGGAGGCAGGGATTCCTTACGATGAAAGAAAAGTACTGCACTGCGACCTGAAAAACGACAAGATGATATGGGATCAGGTGAAATACCAGTTGAGCCAGGTACTCGATTATACGGGAGTAATTACTTACAGTGATATGACGGCCATGCGGCTGTATTCACTGCTGGACAGCGAAGATTTTAAGGACAAAGCGATAAGTGCGCGGGATATTATAGGGTTTGATCATGTTATGGCGACATTTCCTTTACCGATAAAGATTGCCAGCGTGGGAGCGAAGGATATTAAGATGTCAGTTGTTGCTACGAGTCTTCTTTTGGACCTGATACACAAAACCTCTCAGGAGGTCAAGAAAATTGTGCTGGATGTAAAGGTGTATGTCCCATAAAAAAGGAGAAGAAATGGGACAGATATATGATATAACCAATGAGCGGTTTGCCCGTTATGGAAGGATTCTGGAAGGACTGCCGGTAGAGGAACTGATCCGGGTGGCCGGCAGCTTTGGCAGGGACTTTGACGGGGTGAAATATGAACGTTCAATTAAGGAACTGGAAGAAACGGAAGACTTCCGGTATATTGAACAATGGTTTGGAGGAGAAGGTGCACTTCAGTGCGGACTTTGCTGGGGACACAATATAAAAATGAATGCAGTGGAGTACCACCATTCTTCTGAAATTAATATCGGGGCGAAGGACATGGTCCTGATGCTGGGAGATCTGCGTGACGTAAAGGATAACCACTATGACTCTGAATTGCTGGAACTGTTCTTTGTCCCGAAGGGGACTGCAGTCGAACTTTTTGGAACGACGCTGCATTTCGCACCGTGCCAGACGAGTAATACAGGTTTTGCTACAGCGATTATTCTTCCGGAGATGACGAATGCTCCGCTAAGTGAAGAAACCAGAAAAGCAATCCCCCAGAGACAGGGCGAAGAGAGACTGTTGTTCGGTAATAATAAGTGGATGATTGCACATCCGGAGTGTGACGATGCAAAGAACAGCTTTGCTTACCCGGGCGTGACAGGAGAGAATCGGACAGTTGTAATTGAGTAAAAGCAAAAATATCCCAGACTGATATTGAGAAGGATGTGTTCGGATGAAGAAGCGATTTAATTATGAAACTATACATCACAGGGAATACGGGAATGTCATCGTACTGCGAAGTACGGATGAATCAGGAAAAGAACAGAAACTATATCTTGCGCCGGATTACGGCTTTAATCTGATCGGGTATGAAGCGGGACAGGAAGACCTGATTTATACCAGACCGGAAACATTGAGAAATGAAGGGTTTTCTGGAATTCCTGTTTTATACCCGACACCGAACCGTGTAAAGGATGCAAGGTTTCAGTTTAAAGGAAAGATATATTCAATTGAAAAAAACGGTGTGCCACGGTATCTGCATGGACTTGTGTACGATGAGAAATGGACGGCGGGCCAGCCGGAGTTTACCGAACAGGGCGTGAAGGTGTGTGCATGGATCGAGTTTAAAGAGGGAAGCGCCCCTTATCAAAGCTTTCCGTGGAGGCATACCCTGAAGGTATCATGGGAGCTGACAGTGAACGGGATACGGCTGGAATATGAGGTACATAATCAGGGGCAGGAGGAACTGCCGTTCGGATTTGCAATCCACCCGTTTTTCCCGGTATATGCATTTGGTGAGACAGCAAAGATACGGGTTCCTGCGAAGCAGGTATTTGAAAGTACACCGGACCGCTTCCCGACAGGAAAGATTCTTAAGACCGGGGGGACCGGCTTCGACTTAAGCAGGCCCCGCGAGGTAACAAGCCTTTCGCTGGATGACGTATATACCGGGTTAAGTGGTCAGGAGGCGGAAATCAGCTACGGCAGGAACCGGCTTGTATTATCTGCATCCAGTGAATTTGATAAGATGGTAGTATTTACACCGGAGGAAGATTTCTTTTGTCTGGAAAACCAGACCTGTATGACGGACGCGCATAACTTCTATAACAAAGGATATGAAAAAAGCGGTCTGATTATTGCAGAGCCTGGCAGCGTACACAGAGGATGGATCGAAATGACGGCATATATCTAAATAATATCAGGACAGGGGATTTTTGATAAAAAATGAAGTGCGATGAAAGGGAGGTATTAAAATGAAAAGAAGAGATTTATTCTCAAAAATTGCAGCGGCAGCACTGTGCGTAACGATGAGCGCGGCTCTGATTGCCGGATGTGGATCGGGATCTGATTCTAAAGATGAAGATAAGAATTCCGGTAAAGGCGGCGGAAAAACCGAGACTGTAGAGATTCTGACACAGTTCGGAGAGGCCGGCAAGAAAGCCGGGCTGGAAGCAATCAGCCGGGAAGTGGAAAAAGCACATCCGGAGTACAAGTTTGAAATTATCTGCCTGTCTTATGACAAGTATGTAGAGCGGCTGAAACAGGAAATGTCTGCTGGCGACCCTCCAAGTATTTTCACAGGACGTCCGAAAGAATTCCCCGAATTTGTCAAGGCAGGACAGGTGTATGACCTGACAAATGAGGACTTTATCAACGACTTTGATGAAAAACTCCGCGCAGAAGTAACACTGGACGGAAAAATATGGTCCGTACCATATGATAAAGAAATCTACGGTGTATTCTATCGTCAGGAGCTGCTGGATAAGTATGGCCTGGAGATTCCGACAACCAAAGCAGAATGGATCAAGGTATGTGATACCTTAAAAGAAAACGGTGTAACACCGGTTGCCTTTGGCGGCGCAGACACAGATCCGTGTAACTACACACTGGAGACTTTCTGGGATGCAGCCCTGATTGCGGGAGGCAATACCGATGCAATCCAGAAGGTTATGGACAAAGAAATTTCAATCAAAGATGTTCCGGAATTCAAGCAGGCATTGAAAAATGCATATGAGATGCTGATTCCATATATTGAAGTAAATGACATGAGTATCACCAGAGATACTGCATATGAGAACTTCTGCTCAATGGACCGTGCTTTTACAATTCACGGAAACTTCTGTGCAAGCATCCTGCGTGAAGGCGCACCTGACGGAGAGATCGGAATATTCCCGGTTCCGTGGGGCGATGACAAGTCAACAGATAAGCTCCGCTACGGTGTGGATGATGCCATGATGATCGCTGCAGAGGGCAATACGGAAGCAGCGCTGGCCTGGATGAAATATGCAACTTCAGCAGAAGGCCTAAGCATATGGGCGGATAACAGCAAGTCTTATTCAGCATCAAAACTGGTTGCTGAAATTGAGAATCCAGATCCGATCAACCAGGATATTAACAAATATTTTGATAACGGTGAATATTATTTCAAAGGCGACCTTAAATATTTTGACGGAAGTTACCTGTCAGAGTGGCAGAACATGGCTCAGAAATTCTTTTCAGACGGACTCGCAGCTTATGGTGACGGGAAAGATTCCGAAGAATTTGTAACAGGCTTCCTCGATGAAGTTGATTCCAGATTTTCCGCTTTTTAAGGGCATCTGGTTTTGAAAGCTTCCGCTGCCCGGCAGGGTGTGCCAGACAGGTTCTGCGGGCAGGCGGACGGCTTGGGAAAGGAACGGTGGAAGTATGAAGCGGTATTGGAAAAGAGAACGGGTTTATTTACTATTTTTGCTGCCAACGGTACTATTCATGATTGTTTTCCTGTACTATCCATTAATCCGTGGCATCCCGATTGCCTTTACAGACTGGGACGGGTTCAGCAAGACTTCGAACTTTGTCGGACTGGATAATTTCAAGCGTATCCTGCGTGATATCAATATCCCGAGGGATTTAAAGAATACACTCCTGTTTACAGCGATTGAAACTGTCATCTGTAATGTGATTGGGCTCGCTATGGCACTTGCGGTAAAGAAAGCAACCAAGTTAAACAACCTGTTAAGAACATTGTTTTTTATGCCTTTTGTAATCAGTCTGGTTTTATCATCATATATGGTACAGTACCTTATCTACCAGGTATGCCAGACCTTCTCATGGACCAGCCCTCTGGCTGTGCCCAGCCAGGTAATTCCGGGTCTTGCCCTGATTGCCATATGGCGTGATTCCGGATACTGTATGATTATTTACATAGCGGCTATTCTGGGTGTAGATGAAAGTATGTATGAAAGTGCCTCTATAGAAGGGGCGACAAGGTTCCAGCAGTTCAGAAAAATCACGATGCCGATGATAGTACCTGCATTTACAGCCAACGTAACGCTGCTTTTGTCCTGGGGACTGAAGTTGTTCGATTACTCTATGACAGCGGTAAAAGGAGATGCATCAGAGTCCATCAATGTCTATGTATACAGGATGATCTTTCCGGGATATCAGGCTGGATACGGGCAGGCGGTCGCACTGGTATGGCTGATTGTCGTATTTATCATTACTAACTTTGTATCGAAAACATTACGAAAGAAGTCCAGCTAATAAATGTCAATAGTTAAATGAAAAA
>NZ_QUGN01000061.1:0-1308 GCF_003479085.1 Clostridium sp. AF19-22AC
GCAGTCAGCTCACACACTTCGCTACTATAAGTTCGCTCCGCATCACATCTTCGGGTTGCACACCGGATTTGCCTGATGTACCCCTACCCTGCTTGCCCCGGGTATTCCACCCCCGGGATGTGCTCTCTCCCTGCGTCCCCACAGTTCTGTCATATCATAGTACAGGAATTTCAACCTGTTGTCCATCGGCTACGTCTTTCGACCTCGCCTTAGGCCCCGACTTACCCAGAGCAGATCAGCTTTACTCTGGAAACCTTAGATATTCGGCCGGAAGGATTCCCACCTTCCTCTCGCTACTCATTCCGGCATTCTCTCTTCTTAACGCTCCACTGCTCCTTACGGTACAGCTTCGCCGCTGTTAAGAATGCTCCTCTACCAATTGACATTCATCAATTCCCAAGCTTCGGCAGTGTGTTTCAGCCCCGGACATTTTCGGCGCAGGACCTCTCGACTAGTGAGCTATTACGCACTCTTTTAATGGATGGCTGCTTCTGAGCCAACATCCTAGTTGTCTTCGAAATCCCACATCCTTTTCCACTTAACACACATTTTGGGGCCTTAGCTGTAGGTCTGGGCTCTTTCCCTTTTGACTGCCCAACTTATCTCGGACAGTCTGACTCCCATACATCATCTACACGGCATTCGGAGTTTGATATTCTTTGGTAAGCTTTGACGCCCCCTAGGAAATTCAGTGCTCTACCTCCGCAAGACTTGAATATGAGGCTAGCCCTAAAGCTATTTCGAGGAGAACCAGCTATCTCCGGGTTCGATTGGAATTTCTCCCCTATCCACACCTCATCCCCACCCTTTTCAACGGATGTGGGTTCGGTCCTCCATTGCCTTTTACGGCAACTTCAACCTGGACATGGATAGATCACCCGGTTTCGGGTCTACTCCGGCTGACTTGGCGCCCTCTTCAGACTTGGTTTCCCTTCGGCTCCGCACCTTCAGTGCTTAACCTTGCCAGCCGGCGTAACTCGCCGGACCGTTCTACAAAAAGTACGCGGTTGCGCATATAAAGCGCTTCCACAGCTTGTAAACATATGGTTTCAGGTTCTCTTTCACTCCCCTCCCGGGGTCCTTTTCACCTTTCCTTCACAGTACTATGCGCTATCGGTCACTAAGGAGTATTTAGCCTTACGGGGTGGTCCCCGCACGTTCCCACAAGGTTTCTCGTGTCTCGTGGTACTCTGGATACCGCCATGTCAGCTCGTCTTTCGCCTACGGGGCTTTCACCCTCTCTGGCCGGCTTTCCCAAAACCGTTCTGCTAAACTTGCTGAATCAATTGTGCGGTCCGAACCCCAGGG
>NZ_QUGN01000062.1:0-1166 GCF_003479085.1 Clostridium sp. AF19-22AC
ATTTTTTCATTTAACTATTGACATTTATTAGCTGGACTTCACCGCATGAAGGACAGTATTACAATCCTTCTAAATATTCCATAACCTTTTCTGTTAAAATTTCAAGATATGACACCTCCTTCCCAAAATAGTATTCCAATATAGATTTTTGATAAGAAAAACACAGAATGGTTCCCTGCTTTTTCCACCCCAACTCCTGTTTTACCCGTAACAGATGCCGAAGTTCCAGTTCGTAACAAAAATAGACCGGGTTCCCTGTCTGATCTGTCCCTGCACTCACCTGGTATTCCCGGGTTCCCGGTTGTTCCAGTATTCCACATAAGAACCGGTACAGTCCGATTTGCTTTTCTTTGTCTGTTAAGAGTTTCACTTGGATTTTTGCACTCTCAATGGTGGGAATGTAGTAATAATTTTCGTAAATATCGTCTACTTGAAATAGGTTCCCCTTTATACCACCGTCACTTTCCAGAAGTTCTACTAAAAACTCTATGGTATCCCCCATAATGACCGCATCTATCCTTTTGAGTGCACCAGCTTTCATACATTCTCGTTCTACAAAGCTTCGCATGGAACGCTCCATTTTCTTCGCCCACCGCATTTTCTGTGCCAGCGTGTGATAAATAATATAGCCGGACTCCCCGGACAGCATAATCCCACAAGCTCTTGAGCCTTTGATTGCATCTGTCAATCCTTTAAACTCCAAACTTCCGTAATATGCCGCTTGCCCCCTCCCATTTTCAGAATCGGAACAAAACAGTTCCGGTTTTTGGCTTCTGAAGATAGGAATACCCGTCTTCCAAAGAAAGACCCATACCTTGCTCATCCGGTGCAAACGGAGACGTTTCTCAATTTCCGTCTTCACATGGTTTGTCTCCACTGACCCCTGTAAAAAAGAAGCAGCATCTTCACTATATTGTGAAAGGACATATCTCTTACCCTTTGCACGCAGCACATATCCTTTATACCCGGCTTTATTTCGCACAGAAATATATCCCTCTTGTTTTAGCCTGGTAATAACCGCAGCGGTATAGGATACAGATCCTATGATGTGTTCAGCAAGGTCTGCCGGCATTTCTCCGCTGACTGCTATCATCAAAAGTAACGTATCCTGTTTTCGCATATAACCTCCTCCTAGTATAATAATGATGTAGTCAATCAAGACTACT
>NZ_QUGN01000063.1:0-464 GCF_003479085.1 Clostridium sp. AF19-22AC
CCGCTTCGGAGCCTGATGTATATCGGGCGGGCGTATGAGAAAATTGTTCCAGTCAGGGACAGGTATAAGAAAAAGCTGGTAAAGCTTCCAAAGCCTGAGTTTTACACGTTCTACAACGGCGAGAAAGACTGGGTAAATGAAAAGGTCCTAAAACTTTCAGATGCTTATATGGTTCAGGATGGTCCCCCTATGCTTGACCTGGAAGTAAAAGTGATCAATATCAATCCGGCCCAGCAGCATAAGGTTCTGGAAAAATGCAGGGTTCTGAAGGAATACGGACAGTTCGTCGATATTTTACGGGATTATCAGTCGAAAGGGGACAGCGATGCCTTCAAACATACCATCGAGCAGTGCATAGATTCCGGTATTCTCGCAGACTATCTAAGAAAGAAAGGCAGTGAGGTGATCAATATGCTGATAGCCGAATATGATTATGACATGGACATCGAGGTACAGCGTGAAGA
>NZ_QUGN01000063.1:474-979 GCF_003479085.1 Clostridium sp. AF19-22AC
GACATCGAGGTACAGCGTGAAGAGGCATATACCGAGGGACTGAGCCGCGGCAGAGAGGAAGGGCGTGAAGAAGGCCGTAGTGATAAGTTAATTGAACAGTTAAAAAAGAAGCTGTCTAAAGGAAAAAGTCCGGAAGAAATTGCTGATGAACTGGAGGAATCTGTGGATACTATTCAGGAACTTATGGCTTCATTGGGGGAAGACGTCTGAAGTTTTATAAAGTAAAAATCGGACTCCCACTAAGACTTATTTATTATTACTTACCATCTGTGGAAGTGGGAGTCCAATCTGTTTTCTATTCCACTTCTGCTTATAGTAATTCTAACCATGAAACAAAAAGATCCGTTTATTCAAATGGTCAGGAAGTGTACCATCCAAAAGGGAATATCTCCCCTATTATTACCAGACAATTCACATTAAAATCCGTTCCATTTATATAAAGAGAGGGCTTGATTATACCTGCCGTATTTCTTATACTCTATGTATAAGGAAACTGTGGCTGTTC
>NZ_QUGN01000064.1:0-976 GCF_003479085.1 Clostridium sp. AF19-22AC
ATAATACCCAGATCAGCAGCGCTGAAAAGAGGGGACTTAAAACCGGAGAAGAGATTGGCCGCAAGGCCGGGGAGGAAATTGGACGCAAGGCCGGCGAAGAGATTGGACGCAAAGCCGGCGAAGAGATTGGAATACGAAAGGGCAAAGAGTTAGGAGTCCAAGAGGCCCGTCAAGTTTTTAAACTATACATGCAGGGCAAGTCTCCCGAAGAAATTGCTGTTCTCTGTAATATCAGTATAAACAAAGTGAGGCAAATATTAGAGTAGTCTCTATCATTTTCAAACGCAAACGTCTTCGAAATCAAAAGATATTTGATCATCAGATTATCATGCTTCGGATATCGTAGTAATTTATAGTTGCCAGTTGTCCTCTGCCCTTGGTAAGAGGATAGCTGGTCCATTAAATTATTTTCACGCGCTTAACAGTAATGGGAAAATCTAACTCCAATTTCGTCATATTGCCTAATTGTCCTTTCCCTTATCTCATGATATACTCTGACCAAGAAACTTCGAAAGGTATTCACCTTTCATTTTTCGATCGGCAATTCGCCGTTTTACCCAATTAATTACTTATTAGAACCGCAGAAAACAAATACGATCACTGCACTACATTTTGAAGGGATTCCTGTCTTTTACATATCTGTATTTCATGATATGATAATAGTAAATCAGAAGAACTCCTTAAATGTGTAACATTCGTTTTCTGCACAGGAAAGGAGATTTCATTTTATGACCAAAAGCAACTTTATTATGTTACCCACTGTAGACTCTTGTTTCAAGGAACTGATGCAGAACCCCAAAGTCAGGAAAGGCTTTATTTCAGCATTGCTGAACCTGTCCCCCGACGAAGTGGAAGACACAGTCCTTCTGCCCACACTGCTTTCGAGGGACTCCGCTGATGACAAATTAGGAATCATGGATGTACGGGTACTGCTTAAAGACGGGACGCAGATGAATATGGAAATGCAGGTCAAATA
>NZ_QUGN01000065.1:0-797 GCF_003479085.1 Clostridium sp. AF19-22AC
AATCACGACCACCGGCTTAGCCGGTGGTTTGCTTTGACCCTATAAGGGTCTATTACCGGCACTGGAGTCTAAAGACTCATCGAAATAGGTTCGCCAAGCGCAACATCATTTACCTACAAAGCCCTTTCGGGCTTATCTTTATTTGTTACGTTTTACTGGCTCACCCGTAAACGGGTCAATATACTCTTTCAGTGTCATTTGATCATATTCCAGATCATCCTGTAACTGATTTGCTATATATTCCTGTATTTTCTTTGCATTTTTCCCTACCGTATCTACATAATATCCGCGACACCAGAAATGTCTGTTTCCATATTTGTACTTCAGATTTGCATGTCTTTCGAATATCATTAATGTACTCTTTCCTTTTAAGTACCCTACAAAATACGATACACTTATGCTTGGCGGAATTTCTACTAACATGTGTACATGATCTGGACATATCTCTGCTTCAACAATTTTTACACCTTTTCTTTTGCATAACATACTCAAAATATCTGCTATATCCTGTTTAATTTTTCCATATGCTACTTTTCTTCTATATTTTGGTGCAAAAACAATATGATACTTACAATTCCACTTTGTATGTGATAAACTATTATTATCCATATGGATACCTCCTGTGTATATTAGTGCGGTTGGCGAACCTACATTAATTATACCACCGGAGGTTTTTTTCTGTAAGCTGAAGCAATGCTGACTCACCTGCATAGCAGGTGGTTTATTTGTTTTCCAAAGCTCCGTTTTTCGGATCAGCGAAAAACTCCACAATGGCAAACAGGGCTTTGCCCTAACAA
>NZ_QUGN01000066.1:0-645 GCF_003479085.1 Clostridium sp. AF19-22AC
AGTAGTCTTGATTGACTACATCATTATTATACTAGGAGGAGATATCAGCAATATCATCCATCTTGCCTGAAAAATTTCCGATGAAGTCCTGTATTGTTTTCCGGCGGTAATAGGTTTCGTATCCGGTAACTGTAATCCGGTAGGCCTCCACCAGTTCTCTGCATTCTGTCGGTGTCAGACGCATATAGTCAGCCATTTTATGTACCAGTTCTTCTGAACCCGGATTCCTTTTCCCGCTGATCAGCTTATACATATTGGAGCGGTCCACCCCGCAGTATTGTGCCAGCAGGTTTGTTTTTATATTTTTTGATTTAATATATTCGGATAAAATTTTTGAAAACATAGTTGGTAAATTTGTCATAAAGCGGCCCCCCTAAAAAGTATAATAAAATGATAAGAAAAAGGGCTTAAAATATCCATAATTTTCCTTAAAAATTGTTGACCACAAAGTGTGACACATTTTTTGGCTTTCCCTTTTCCGAAAAAAAGATATAGAAATTCCTGAAAACATAAAGTTTATTTGTTATTTAAAAGTTTTTGATTTCTGAAAAGAAAACAGGACTAAACCTTACCATTCCGGCATACGATACATTAAGTATTGTACAATAGGTAATTGCGAAACACATTCCTAAAACTTGCGTAAAA
>NZ_QUGN01000067.1:0-226 GCF_003479085.1 Clostridium sp. AF19-22AC
ATGCTATATTATGTGTAGCGGATATATTGCAAGTTCCCTAAAGTGATAGCCTAACGGCTACACTTTAGAACTTGTGAGGGTGGCAAAGCCCCCCTTCAATCCCCCTTTGAGTGACCGCAGATATGCGGTAAATTGTTGAGTGATAGCCAAGAAGAAAGAGAGGTAAAAGCATGAGTTGGGGCGAGGAACAGCAGAAAGAAATTGAGACAATCAGAGAGAGAAAAAT
>NZ_QUGN01000067.1:236-592 GCF_003479085.1 Clostridium sp. AF19-22AC
ATCAGAGAGAGAAAAATTACAGTGAAATTGTCGGATGCAGATTGTGACAGACTGGCGAGAAAGTGTGGGGAGCATGGTTTGACAATCGGAGAGCTGATAGAGAATTTTGTCGGAGATTTGGTTGGCGGTACTTACTCCAACGGAAGTGATGAAAGAGATTATGCTGACCAATGGTTCGAGCGTTGTTGGTTCGGAATGTTCCCAGAGCCTACACTGCTGAATCACTTATTGAATTTGGGTTATGAACCAGAGCATTATCTGGATATGTTGGAAAACGTAGAGACAATAAAATCCGACATTGAAATCACTAAACAGAACATAGCAGAGCCAAGTGATGAATGGAAAGACATTGTGTA
>NZ_QUGN01000068.1:0-540 GCF_003479085.1 Clostridium sp. AF19-22AC
TTATCTTCATATAGCATATGCCAACAGTGCGGATGGTAAGACAGGATTTTCCGTGTCGGACAGTGCCAATAAGCTGTATATCGGGCAGTACACGGACTTCACAGCGGCGGACAGTACAGATCCTGCGAAATACTCCTGGACAAAGATCAAGGGTGATCAGGGGCCTCAGGGGGTACAGGGACCGAAAGGTACGGATGGAAAACAGTACTATACATGGTTAAAATATGCGGATACACCAACTACCGGAATGAGTGATGATCCTGCCAATAAATCCTATATCGGTCTTGCTTATAATAAGACTACGGCAGCGGAGAGCAGCAGTTATGCGGATTATACATGGTCAAAGATAAAAGGCGAAAAGGGCGATCAGGGTGTCGCCGGAGGAAAAGGCGCGGATGGAAAGACCTATTATACGTGGATTAAATACGCGGCAAGTGCATCCGGCGAAGGTATGGGTGATGATCCCACTGGTAAGGCTTACATAGGTCTGGCCTATAATAAGACGACAGCCGCGGAGAGTACGAACCCAAGTGATTACAC